>JAEUWI010000010.1 GCA_016791475.1 Candidatus Hydrogenedentota bacterium | reverse complement strand
GGGTCGTATGGGTCGTATGGGTCGTATGGGTCGTATGGGTCGTATGGGTCGTATGGGTCGTATGGGTCGTATGGGTCTTATGGGGGCCCGGCTAATTTCACAAGACCCATTGGTCCCGTAAAACCCGTTTCTCCATTCCACCATGCCGCCCAGAAAAAGTATTGAAAGTAGTATCCCCATGCGAGATGCCCGGCCCGGAAAACGGCCCCTGCTGGTCACCGTGCCCCTCAAGGTGCAGACCTACGACATCGACTTCGCCTTCCACGTGAACAACCAGGTTTACGTGCGCTGGCTCGAAGATCTGCGCATGGAAGTGCTCCGCGAATACTATCCGCTCAAACGCTTTATGGACGCCGGCGTCGCGCCCATCCTCGCCTCCACGCAGATAACCTACAAGCGTCCTATCGGCCTTTACGACGAGCCTGTCGGGCACATGTGGTGCACCCATCTCGGCCGCGCAAGCATCTGGCTCGAAGCCGAAATAACCGTCGGTGACCAAGTTTGCGCCCACGCCATCCAGCGCGGCTCCTTCCTCGTCATGGCCACTGGAAAGGCCTCCCGCACGCCCGGCGAACTCATGGCGAAATTCGAAGCCGGGAACGCGTAGGGGGAGCAGTACTTCCCCGGACTGGTGCTTCGGCAGCGGGGTCGCCTCTCCGGAGAATGTTTGAAGGGATCCCGCCCCATGCAGTAGGATGCGGGCCGTTATCGCGCCGGGTTTGTGGATGGTGGGGGTTGCAGTCGTCGATTGGTGGGGGAATCACTCCTTCGGTTTTGACGCCCCCGCGCCCCTGGCGATTTCGTGCTCCGCCTTCATTCGGGCTGACTTATGATCTTTTGAAAGGGTGGCCTATGTCCAGGCTCAGGCAAGCTGTCAAGAAGGCGCTGGCGAAGATACTTTCGGACCTGCTCCCCGCGGGACTGATGCGGAGTCCCGCATTCTTTCACCTCTGGGAGCGGAAGGGCTATCACGTCACGCCGGTTCACTTCTATCAGCCGGTGCCGGACAGCCGCGATCTGCCTCCCGACATTTTTGAGGGGGAGTCCGCCCTTTCCGGGTTGGACATGAACGAAGGTGGACAGCTTTCGCTCCTGGATGAGTTCTGCGCGGCGTACCGGGATGAGTACAACGGTTTTCCCTTTGAGGCCCCGCGGGATGGTGTCGGGTACTATTTCGGAAATGGCGCGTTTGAGACGGTCGATGCGGAGATTCTGTATTGCACGGTTCGCCGCCTCAAGCCGAAGCGCATCATTGAAATTGGCTCGGGTTATTCCACGCGGGTGACAGCGGCGGCCATCCGGAAGAACGTTGAGGAGGATCCGGCCTACGGGTGCGATTTCGTCTGCGTGGAGCCTTATCCGATGGATTGGATCCGCAAGATCCCCGAGGTGACGCGTGTCGTGGAATCCCGTGTGGAGAAGCTGCCGCTGGATACCTTTACCGCGCTCGAAGAGAACGATATTCTCTTCATCGATTCGACCCACACGATTAATGTGTACAACGACGTCTGCTTCGAGTACCTCGATGTGCTCCCGGTGCTCCAACGCGGGGTCCATGTTCACATCCACGATATTGTTCTACCCCAGCGCTATTTTGAGAACTGGTACCAGAACAAATTCTTCTGGAATGAGCAGTATCTGCTCCAGGCTTTTCTGGCGTTCAATGAAGCATTTCGCGTGACGTGGGCCGGACAGTTCATGCACCTCCGTCACCCGGCAGCGCTGGAGAAGGCCTTTCCTTCCTATGTGCGGTTCAAGGCGTCCAGTGACCACGCCCAGCGTTTGCACGGCCACAAGAGCTTCTGGATCCAGCGGGTGCGCTGAATCTTCAGCCCCGTGAAAGGGCCTCGGCGATAGCGCGGATGGCTTCGTCGATTTCGGCCCGGGTGGTGCTGCGGCCGAGGGACAGGCGGATGGCGCCGGCGATGCGCGCTTCATCGCAGCCCATGGCGGCGAGGACGTAGCTGGGCTGGCGCACGGCGCTGGTGCAGGCGGCGCGGGCGGAGACCGCGAGCTGGGGGATTCGCGCCATGAACTGGTCCGCGATGATGCCGTCGAAGCTGAGGTTGGCGAAGCCGGCCAGGCGATCATGCGGCGCGCCGTTGCGGGTGATGGCGCAGGGGCCGCGGGCGATGAGCTCGGCTTCGAGGTGGTCGCGGAGTTGGCGTATGCGCTCCTGCTCGGTTTCCATTTCGCCCGTGGCGATTTCAGCGGCGCAGCCGAGGCCGACGATGCCGGGGACGTTGAGGGTGCCGGAGCGGAGTCCGCCTTCGTGGCCGCCGCCGTGGACGAGGGGAGTACAGCGGACGCGGGGTCCTTTGCGGCGCACATAGAGGGCGCCCACGCCTTTGGGCCCGTAAATCTTGTGGGCGCTCAGACTGAGCAGGTCGATGCGATCACGCTCGATGTCGATGGGGACTTTGCCGAAGCTCTGGGTGGCGTCCGTGTGGAAGAGCACTTCGCGCGCGGTGCAGAGGGCGCCAATTTCGCGGATGGGCTGGAGCACGCCGGTTTCATTGTTGGCGTGCATGATCGAGACGAGAATCGTTTCGGACGTGATGGCGTCGGCCAGTTGTTGGAGGTCGATGCGTCCCCCACCGTCGACGGGGAGGCAGGTGACCTTGATGCCGCGCGTTTCGAGGAAGGCGCAGCAGTCGAGGACGGCCTTGTGCTCGGTGGCCACGGTGATGATATGGTTGCCCCGCTTGGCATAGTAGGGGGAGAAGGCAATGCCCTGGAGGGCGAGGTTGTTGGACTCGGTCGCCCCGCTGGTCCATACGATTTCGCGGGGATCGGCGGCGAGGGCGGTGGCCACCTGGTCTCGGGCCAGATCGACGGCTTCGTGGGCATACTTCCCGAAGGCGTGGTGGGCGCTGGCGGCGTTGCCGAAGTGGGTCGTGAAAAAGGGCAGCATGGCGTCGAGCACGCGAGGGTCTACGGGCGTGGTGGCGGCATGGTCGAGGTAGATGGGCGTCATGATGCTTCGGAGTCCATTGCTTCGGCTTCCAGCCGGTGCAGGGCGCCGGCGAGGGCCGAGATCGTGAAGACGAGGGGGTACAAGCGCTCATGATACCAGAGCTGGGCGAAGTAGAGCCCGATGGGCGTGGCGGGAAACTCGGTGCCCCCGGCGGTGGCGTTCACGAGCCAGTCACAGCCCCGGCGCAGGGCCGCCACCTCGGTTGCACCCGCAGCGCTTCGCGCGAGAGCGTCCACCGCCAAGGCGGTCTCTTCGATGGTGGGCGCCACGCCGGGCGCGCCGCCCCATCCGCCATCTTCGCTCTGTGCCTTGAGCAGCCAGGCAACGGCGCGGGCGCGACCTCTCCCCCACCTTTCATGAAGCGCCTTGAAGACCGTGGCGTCGGGCAGTTCATGCACCCCCAGGGTCATGGCGGTGCCATAGACGGGATTGGCCTGACCCGGTGCGGATTGGTTGCCGAACCACAGGGGCGTCCAACTTCCGTCTTCGGCCTGCTCACTCAGCAGAAAGGCGATGGCCCTTGCGGCAGCCCGGTCGATTCGGGCGCGTAAGTGCTCCCGCACCTCCCCACGCCAGGCAAACCAGGCGCGGAGGCTGTGGGCGGTCAGATCGGGGCAGCTCTTGTCGAAGGGTAGCTTCCCCCATCCCCGGCAAAAGGTGGGGATGCCGCCGTCTTTGTTCTGGAGGTCGACGAGCCATTGGAGTCCGGCGCTGGCGCGCTCCACCAACAAGATGTCGGTGAGATGTCCTTCGGACGATTTCTCGGCAAGATGGTATAAGGCAAGGAGAGCGCCGGGCGTGTCGTCGGCATCGGGCACGCCACCGGAAAGGTCGGTCCAGGCCCAGCCCCCGGGTTCGGCGAGGGTATAGGGATGTCGGGTTCGTCCCTGAAGCGCAAGGAGCCAGGTCCGCAGTTGGACCCGTGCATCGCCGGATAGGCCGGAACCCAACGCGGGGTTGCGATACAGGGCCTTGATGCTCAGCGTGGTCACCCACGTGGCGAGGTTGGTGTCGATGGGCCAGCTTCCGTCCTCGCGGACGGTGGCTTCGAGGAAAGCGAGGCCTTTTCGCGTCACGGGGTGGTCGGCGAGGCCCGCGCCGATGAGACTCATGACGACGAAGCTGGTGAGGGGCGCGGCCTCCAGGAATCCGCCCGATTCGGGCTGAATCTCTTCGAGAATCTGGAGAGTCCGGTTCCGGGCGCGGGCGCGAATCAATCGCAGCAGCGGATTCCGGCTGGGTCCTTTGTGGTGCTGCACATTGCCTACGGCGATGAGGGCGGGCAGGGCATAACTCACGACGGGGAGGCCCAGTCGGTTGAACCAGCGCCGTGGGAAAGCGCCCAGCTCAAAAGGCAGGGCGGGAATATCCTTCCAGGCCTCTGGCCCGTCGCCGAAGCGGCCGGCCAGGGCGCAGAGGGTCAGAATGGGCACGGAGAAGGTGCGGTCGACGCCATAGCGGGAGCAGATGGTCTGCGATATGGCGTTGGGGGTAAGTTCGCCGATTTCATGTTGGAGCCAAGCCGTTGCCCGCGCCAGGGCTTGCTGTTCTCCGTCGACGTGGGCCGACACGGACAGCGCGGCCCAGCACAGCGTGGTCGTGCTGATGTTGGTCGGGCTCTGGGCGGTATCGCCCCAGCCGCCGTCGGCATTCTGGTGGTCGGCCAGCCACCGCCGCGCGGCGGCAATTCTCGCATCGAGTCGGGCTGCCTCACTCCCCTCCCCCGCTTCGCGGCGGGCCAGGGTCAGGGCGCAGAGGGCGGTGGCGGTGGAAAGGGCGCTGGACGAGAGTTCGCCGACCCAGTGGCCGCTGCTGTTTCGTTCGCCGAGCAGCCGGGCGCGGGCGTTCTCCAGGGTCTGGCGTATGGCGTTCATCGCTTCACTCATTAGAGGCTCAAATGCCCCAGGGCGAGGAGGGCGTAGTAGGTGTATTCGCAATCCTCCGCGTCGTCGGCCCAGCTTCCGCAGAAGGCTTTTCCGGTCCAGAGGGAATCGAGGAAATCGAGGCACGATTCCTTGATATGGTCGAAGGGCACATGCATACCCGAGAGGGCGTGGAGCGCGGTGGCGGTCGAAAGGAGATCGGGAAGATCGATGCCGCGCACGGCGGTGAATCCCCCCTGGGAATGGGCGCGATCCAGCAACCATTGCCCGGCTTCCGGCGGGACAGATTCGCCGAGCTTGCGCAGTAGCGTAACCGCGGCGGCCGTGGCGGGCGTGGTGCCCATGGGCAGCTCCGGCTCATTGGCATAAGCTCCGTCACTGGTGCGCAGTCCAGACACACACCGGACAAGGCCGGGGAGATCCGGAGCGGTCATGCCGAGATCTTCATAGGCCCCAAGGGCGAGAAAAGAATGATAGACGGTGCCATGGGCCGCCCCGGAATTGGGCCCATAGCCGCCGTCGGCGCAGCGGAAGGATTCGATGTGGGCGGCCAGGGCGCGGGCCTTTTCGGGCGCGAGGCTTGCTTCGGGAAGGGAGGCCCGGCAGCGGGCGAGGCATGCGGCGTGTACAAAGTCCAACTCCGTTCCGTCGCCGAAACTGCCCAGATAGTCGCGCACATTTTCGACGTCAAAGGGCGCGCGGAGGGCCACCAACCCTTCGAGTCCGAAGACCGTGTAATACAGATCGCTCTTCCCGGCCCGGTCGGCGATGCCCCCATCGCCGTTGCTGTGGGCCTGAATAAACTCAACGATTCGTGAGGAGGCCTGCCCGAGCAGGTTGGGCGCCAGCCGCGCGACTTGTAGCATTTCGAGCCTCAAACTCACTGCAATATCCTTCGATCAATTGCTCACTGAATATCTTGCCCACCACGCGGCGCAAGAGGCCCTTGAGTGTCGCATTGGGAAGATAGCGAAGGGAGCGCACAGCCTCTTCCTTATACGCTTCCAGTAGTTCCTCGGCTTTGTCCAGCACACCGCGCTCTTCGAGGAGCTGGCGCACTTCGTCGCGCACTCCGGCATAGGCGAGGCGTCCGCACCAGAGGTCGGCGATCATATCCTGCTTCGGACCTTCCGGCGCGCGCTTGTGGGCGATGGCCATGATCAGCGAGGGCCGTATGGCGTCGAGATCGTGGGAATCCCCTTCATCGGTGTGATCCTCGAGATCGTCCGCGATCTGGTAGGCGAGTCCGAGGGCTTCACTGTACTTGCAGAGAACTTCGTGTATCTCCGCGTCGGCCCGACCGAGACACGCACCCAGGCGAAGGGCGACCTCGAAGGCTGGCGCGGTTTTCATGCGGAAGATTTCCAGGATCTCCAGCGAGGTCAGCACGCTGCGGTTCCGGGCCCAGCAGAGTTCGGTGCCCTGGCCGCGGCTGAGCATCTGGTGGGACATGGCCGCCAGGCGCAACATCTCGACTTTGATCGCCGGGTCCGCGTCGATGTCGGCCAGGAGCTGGTAACCCAGGCCTATGAGGAAGTCGCCCACGTTGAGCGCGACGGGGACACCGCGCTCCATGTGGAGCGTGGCCTTGCCATAGCGCTGGGTGTCGTCGTCTTCGATATCATCGTGAATCAGCGAGGCCTTGTGGAAGCATTCAATGGCGACGGCCACCTGGCGCAGGGCGCGGGAGGGCGGCGGCGGCGTATCGTGGTGGGCGCCTTCCAGGGCCATGTAGGTGCACGCGGCGAGATAAGGGCGCCAGCGCTTGCCATCGCGGGCGAGCCATTCGCGGGCGATATCATCGGTCTCACTGGCGCAAGGGCCGAGGAGGTCATCGAGGGCGGGCCGGTGGAACCACGAGCGCACGTCTTCCTTAAGACCGTCCAGATCGAGGCGGTGGGTTTTGTCTTCGGCAGTAAGGTGGATAAACTCCCAGACCCAGTCAAGGTCGACGGTGGTGTTGATGCAATCGTCCTGCAGCAGCGGGATGGCGACACTGGGAATGGCGGCGGCCTCCATGTGGGGGAAGCATTTTTCCAGCACATTCAGGCAGCTCACGCCCACGACGGCCTCGATCTTTCCGGTCTCGATCATCTTCTGCACGATGGCGGAGCCTTCGGCCACGAGAACGGCATAGCCCAGTCGCTCAGCTTCTACCGAAAGATCCTGAATCGAGCAGAGGCCGCACTCTTTGCAGAGGAGACCAAATTCATCAAAAGGCGCGGGGCACTTGCTCTCCACACGGAGGCACTTCGGCAAGAGCAACAGGCGTTTCTCGTAGGGAATCTGGGCGAGGGAATCGGCCCAGGAGGCGTTACTGACAATTACGGCGGCGTAGTCTTTAAACGTCTCGTCGAGTCCGGCTTTCTCGAGCACAACGGCGGTGTGTTCGCGCAATTCATCCATGGTCAGGGGGGGCACGAGTCCCACGGAGCGGGCGTAGAGACGGGCGATGTCCTTCAGGTGGGCGCGGGCGGCCTTTTCATCGGGAATATCCGACTGGGCCTTGCGATAGGCCTGTCTGGGCACCTTGGCAGGCAACACGATTGGGGACAAGGTGCCTCTGGGAACCGTATCACCCGCGGGGAGCGTGGTTGCCACGGGGGCATTGGTAATCATCTTGCTCATGTCGCCACCACTATCCTTTCCTTGGGACCACTCAACCTTAACCTCACTGCGCCCGGGCTCAAGTGTAGGCACCGAAACCAAAGAACCAGTATTTTTTTGCAAACCGATAAAGCCAGTGCTTCTCGGGGATTTCGTTTCCAAGATTATACTGGCTGTTGCGCGACTCCATGGCTTCGAGCTCGGCGATAGCCTGCTTGCGGGCGGTGGTATCGTGTGCCCCGTTGCGCTCTACAATCTCCTTCAGGAGGGCCGGCCGCTCCAGCACAATGCAGCCACGGGTCGCCTTTGCGGCGGACTTGCGGAAATCTTCCAGCAGGCGCGACTCCGTCATGGTCTTGTAAATGTCGCCGTCGTTGTCGGTGATGGACTCGTTGGCGAACTGGATGATTGGACAGGGCTCAATATCGCCCCACGGGCTGATGTGGTGACTGATCCCCACGGCCGCGGGGCACAGGGCGTTGCCCTTGTCGTCCCAGTAGGCATCGACAAAGCCAATGGACTTGCGATTGCGCATTTCCACACCGAAGCGCCGCACCGCGAGCACCTGCTCGGGCGTCAGGGCCAACTCGGGCCTGGGATCGGGACCGACGGGGCGATAGGTGTGAAACCAGGCGTAGTGAACCCCCCACTGGATCAGTTCGTCCACCCACTCTTCTCGGACGAGTTCTTCAAAGTTGCTCTGGCAGACGCTGGTGGCGACGCCGGTGATAATGCGATTTCGGATGCATGCCTGAAGGCCGTTGACCGTGTGGTTCAGCACCCGCTTGCGGCCCCGGCGAATGTCGCTGGCAATTTCGCGTCCTTCGATGCTGATGAGGACGGTGGCGTTACCCGCACGGCGCAATTTGGCGGCAACCTCGTCGGTAATGAAGTGGCCGTTGGTGAAGATTTGAAAGTAGCAGTCGGGATGGGCTTCCAGCAGCCGGATCAGGTCCGGGTGCATGAAGGGCTCGCCGCCGAGAATACCGAAGAAGGTATTGCCATGTTTCTTCGCGTTTACCACGAGTCGATTGAGGTCTTCGAACGAAATCATGGCCTGGGGCGCGGCGACATCGACCCAGCATCCCTGGCAGCGAAGGTTGCAGCTATTGATGATGGACACGTAGAGAAAGGGCGGGAACACTTTGCCCTTCTTGAGTTCGCGCTTGAAGCGCTGCACGGAGAGCATGCCTTTGAAGCCGAAGTTATAGGAAAACTTCCAGAGGAGCCGTGCGTCCACGGTGCGCACCATGCGATAGGCGAGGGAAGGCAGCATCGATCTATATACCCCAATCATCCTGGGTTGGCGCGGGCCGTTGGGCATCCCGGGCGCTCCGGGAGCGTTCCTGGCGCAGCTTGAGTTTTTCGCGGGCGCGTTCGGCGCGCTCCTCGATATCGCCGGCGGATGGCAGGCTCATGAGCACTTCGTCCGGAATGTCCAAATCCTTCTTAAGTTTCTTCAGGCAGCGTTTGCGTTCCAGAAGCGCCTTGGATTCGTCGCGCTCGGTGGAAAAACGCTGTCGCGCGCCGGACTGGCGGGTACGCAAGGTGGAATAAATATCACCGCCCAGCAGGGCGGACACATCCACTTTCATGGCCTCGCGCTGGAGGTCTTCCTCGCGCACGATGTCGCCGTTGATTGGTCCTTTCTTATATTTCGGAAAAAGGATGGCCACCTCTGGGCAGACCCGGGAACACGCTGGACAATCGGTCTTGCAGTTGCTCTCGTTTTGAACGGTGATCCGGCTCTCCGAGTCCACGGCGTACACGTCGAAAAGACAGAAGCTGAGACACTGCATGCAATTGGTGCAGCGGCTGTAATCGATAACGGGAAACCAGGGTTTCCAAGCGTCGAGCGCGCGGGCTCCGACCGAATCACGGGTACTACGCGCCAGTCCGGCGATGTCTTCCGGTGCAAGCCCGGCGATATCGCGCACGTGAGTATTACTCGGGTTGAAATCGTGGGCCGGAGAGCTACCTTCGAACTGCCCGAGCACGAGCACGGTCTCGCCTTCACTCGGGGCCGCCTGTTCGCAGGGCGCGGGGCGGCTCACTTCGAACCCATCTTCGAGCAGTGCGGTGAGGGTCTGCAGACGCGCAGAGTCGGACAGGGGTGTGGCCCCTGCGCCCTCATACAGTACGACGCGAAGGTTGAGTCCGTCTGTCTTGCTTGCCTGTTCTCTCATTGTTTCGAATTCCCACAGCCGACACAGGGCGCGAGGAGCGCGCGGGCGATGTTTTCCGCACTGTCTTCGCGCATGTTCAATACTTCCACGCCCGCCTGGGGCAGCGGAGTTCCGGCGGCGTGAAACAACCATCGGACCGCGCGCTCATAGCATGCGGCAATGCGAACTTCGGGGAAGGCACTCAGACGCGCTATCGCAGGGTCTTTGCGGGCCGCCATGTCGCACAAATCCGGCACGGCATCGAAGGCCAGGCCGGAGGCGCTCAGCGCGGCAAGCACCTCACGCTTGACCTCCTTGGGCACCACATTTGCATAAGTACAATTGCAGTATAAGATTCGCGGGAGCGGTGGCTCGGTGTTTGCCGGATTTATCTCAATTTTCTCCATCCTGGTCAGCTCCCGCAGGCGACGGCGGCCACAACGTCGCGATGGACGGGCCGGGGTTGTCCGGGTCTGAAACTCTCCAGGTGCTCCAGGACCATCTCCAAGGTGTTTTCCTGTCCCGACTCGGCGATCACACCTTCCACAATCTGGCGAAGCGTTTCCGGGTCGGCCTCGGCGCGCAAGTTGAGAACGAGGGTACCGGCACGCACTTCATCGGGCAGGGAATCGCGCAGTTCCGGGAGACCGTCGCTCCGAACCAGACTGACGGCGGAGAGCTTGCCGGCAATATCACCGGCGTCCAGGGTCATTTTCAGGTGGGCTATTTCGGCGCCGGCCCCGGTGACGCGCGCGCCAATGGCCCTGGCCAGTTGGAGGAGGAGTTCATCCGGCACGAAGCCATCGGGGGCACCCACGCGGATGGTGGCATTCAGCCAGCCCAGGAGGGCTTCGCCCTCGCCGTAGCGCTCGTAGTCCAGTTCCATGGTGGGACGTTCTCCCCCACACTCGGTGTGGAGCAGGCGATCAAACCATGGAAGGAGACCCGAACCATCGCGCGAAGAGCAGGCGAACACCTCGGCTCCGGGATAGCGCACCCGCAGGGCATTCAGCAGTTGCTCTCGAAGGGTGCGGTCGATACTGTCGCACTTGTTGAGCACGATGATATCGGCCTCTTCGAGCTGTTTGGTATAGATATAGACGACCTTCTCCGAAAAGGGGCGTCCGGGTTCCAGCCCCAGGATCCGCGCGGCCCTGACGGGATCGACCAGCACGCTCAGTGGCGCGATGGCGAAGCGATCACCGTAAATCCGCCGGAGGGGATAAGAAACGGTGGCCACCAGGTCGGTACAACTGCCCACGGGCTCCGCCAGGAAGACATCCGGGGCGACCTCCCGGGACAGCTTCCCGGCGGCATCGAGCAGGGAATCAAACCGGCAGCAGAAACAGCCGCCGGCGATTTCTTCCACGGAGAATCCGCGCGCACGGAGCACGCCGGTATCGACGAGCCCCGTGCTCTGATCGTTGCTAATCAGGCCGACGCGGAGGCCGGCCTCGCTGAGGTGACGGGCCAGCGCCGCGATGGCGGTCGTCTTACCGGCCCCCAGAAAGCCCCCCAGCATGATGTAGCGTGCCTTTTCTTGTACTGAAATGTTCACAATGCGCCTTGGGTTTGGGGGGTGGTGCCCGTTTGTCGCTCTACAACTAGACAATTCACAGGGTACTATTATTTCCGAGTATTTTATCAATCGCCTTGTCCAGCACGGACATATAGGCCTCTACGTCAATGCAGTCTTCGCCGGGGCGACCTTCGACGCGAAAGAGCCAACCCTCGCGGTGAGGATCCCGACCGAGCAAATCGATATCTTCGAGCAGCGCGCCATTGCCACCTCTGAAAATGCCCGTAAGGGGCGTGTAAATGTCGCTGACGGCCTTGAAGCCTTCGAGCCAGCCGACTTCCTGGCCGCGTTCGACCGGAACGCCGTCCTGCACTTCGAAGTCCAACTCCACGGGATCGCCAAGCATGCGGGCGGCAAATTTGGTTAAACCGACACGCCAGACACCGTCTCCCTCGTTCCGCAGCCAGGCGTGGGCCGGGGTGTAGAGACAATCGCGATAGAGTCGGGTGGAGAACTTCTCCCGCCGGTAACGGATCGTATCCATCTCAGTGGGGACGGGGTCCCCGGGGTTGTGGTTCGTCATCGTCTCTCGGGCAACATCAGGATAGAAACACGGTCCAACGTCAAGGGCGGCATCGTGTGTGCCCGTACGCGATCAGGGCCGTCCAACTTTGAAATGCGGGACACCTTCAGGGAGGGGGCCCCGCGCCAAAGGGGTGGGCGCTCTGTTCGGAGGAGCGATGCTGCTTCGTAGATTTAAACAGACGGGCGCTGTCGAGTCAAGAAAGCCGGGTTGCATGCCTGCCACACATTTCGCACTTTGGAGACGACACTCTTCGCCCCCGGTCCGGAGGCGACCGACCCGAGGCGGGGTGCGCCAGGGAGAAGTGCGAACCCGCCTGTGTCGGTCTCTCGGGTGCGGGTCGAATCGCGCACGTGGCGACAATCGAGAAAGTCGCAAAAACTACTTGGATAAATCTGCTGGAAACTATATCCTATCCTTAATGGGAGTGGACCATGGACACACTGAACATTCTTGTCGTAGACGATGACCGGGATTTTGCCGAGGCCTTGACGGATGTGTTGGAGGCGGAGAATCACCGTGTCGACCGGTGTCATACGGGGGAGGACGCGGTGCAATTGTTCGAGCACAAGAACTACGATATTTCCTTTATGGACGTGAAGCTCCCCCACCAGAACGGGGTGGAAAGCTTCCTGGAGATCCGGAGCCGTAAGCCGGATGCGCGGGTGGTGATGATGACGGGTTACAGCATGGAGCAGTTGCTGCAACGGGCGGTCGAGAATGGAGCCTGGGCGGTGATGCATAAGCCGCTGGACATGCTTCAGGTGCTTGAGATTGTGGAGGCGGTGCCCGCGGCCCCCCTGGTGGTGATTGTGGATGAGGAGCCGGGCTTCATCGCGGCACTGACGTCGGCCCTTGGCGCGGAGGGGCTCCGGGCCGTGGTCGCTGAGGGCGACGTGGAAGCGGTGCGTCTTGTGCGGGATGAATCGACGGACTTGGTCATTCTGGATCTGCACGTTCCTGCCGACGGACTTGTGGAGCTTTTTCACAGCCTGCGCGCACGGGGGCAGGAGTCCCCGGCGATTATCGTGACGGGCGAGGCTCCGGGTGCGGATTCAAGGCTGGCTTCCCTTTGCGAGGGGACCCGTGTGGCGTTGCTGTTGAAGCCGTGCGACCCCGCGGCTGTGGCCAGACTTGCCGCGTCCATGGTTAAGAAGGGCTGAATTGTCGGGGTGCCAGAACTTGGCAAAGGAGCATGGGTCGGGATGACGGTAGCAGCCCGGAAAGAGGGTAGCAAGCGCATACTCATTGTCGACGATGACAGTGACTTTTCCGCGGCGATCGGGGAAATCCTGGATTCGGAGGGGTACACGGTCCGGCTCGCTCACAGCGCGCAGGACGCGTGCGAGCAGGCGGCGCATTTTCACGCGCATGTGGCGCTGCTCGACATCCGCCTGGGCCGGGACAACGGCATAGAGCTCATTTCGCGCTTGAAGGCGGTGCGGAGCGAGATGCTCTGCGTGATGATGACGGGGCACGCGGCGCTGGACACGGCGATTCAGGCGCTGCAGCAGGGCGCTTACAACTACCTGCGCAAGCCCATCGACGGTCTGGATCTGCTGACGACCCTGGAGCGCTGTTTCGAGAAAATTGCGCTGCAGGAAGACAAGATCGCGGCCGAGTCGGCCCTGAGCCAGCGCAATCAGGAGTTGGAAACCCTGACGGTCCGCCTCCGAAGCGTGGTGGAGGCGGCGCGGCGGCTGACGGCGTCCAAACGGGTGGACGGGCTGATGCCCCTGGTGCTGGACGAAGTCATCTCTGTGATCGGCGCCCAGCGCGGGGCCTTTCACCTGCTTCAAGAAGACGGTGTGCTGTCGGCCTGGGATACGAACGGCCCTTCGGAATCGGCGGCAACGTCGGCTTCGATCTTTGATCTGTTGCTTGAGAATCGCCAGCCGCTGCTGGTGGCGAGCACTTCGGTCCCCGACAACGGGGCCCCGCCTCCCTGGGACACCCTTCCCTCGACGTCGCTCTTATTCATCCCGTTTTTTGGGGAAACGGCGCGGGTCACGGGCTTCGTGTGCCTGGAACGGGACGATGCGACTCCCTTCAGCCAGCAGGACCGGGAGCTCGGGGCCCTGCTTTCGTCGGTGTGTTCCGAAATTCTCCGGAGTGTGCAGGCGCAGGAGGCGCTTGCGCGCAGTGAAGAACGGTACCGGCTGCTGGCGGACAATGTGGCGGACATCATCTGGACGATAGACGCCGCGGGGCGGTTGACGTATGTCAGCCCTTCGGTGGAGGCGATGCGGGGCCACTGCGTGGAGGAAGCGATGACCCAGCGGCTGGAGGAGCAGATGACGGCGGACTCGGCGGTGGCGGTGAAGTCGCTGCTGTCGGAGGCTATCGCGGACCCGGCGGGATTCTCGGGAGACCACACCCACAATCTGGAACTGGTATTTCTCCATCGAGACGGGTCGCCGATTTCAACGGAGACGGGATTCATCGCGTTGCGGGATCCCGCGGGGGCCACGTCGGGCCTGGTGGCGGTGTCGCGCGATATTACCGAGCGCAAGCAGTCGGAGGAGGCGCGTTCCCGTCTTGCGGCGGCGGTGGAGCACGCGGCGGAATCCATCATGATCACGGAGCCGGACGGCACGATTCAGTATGTCAATCCGGCGTTCGAACGGCTGAGCGGCTACACCCGGGCCGAGGCGCTGGGCAAGACGCCGAACATATTGCGCAGCGGCAGGATGGACGACACGTTTTATCAGAATCTCTGGGCGACATTGAACGCCGGCCGGGTGTGGCAGGGTCGTTTTATCAACAAGACCAAGTCGGGCCAGCTTCTGGAGCAGGAAGCGACGATTTCATCGATCCGGGACGACCGCGACAACATTATCAATTTTGTATCCGTTGCGCGTGACGTGACGCATGAGGTGGATCTGGAGGCGCAGTTGCGGCAGGCGCAGAAGATGGAGGCGATCGGGACCCTGGCCGGGGGCATTGCCCACGACTTTAACAACATGCTCAGCCCGATTCTGGGCTATGCCGAGCTGGCACTGACGGAGGTGGAGCACGGATCGGAGCTCTGGTACAGCCTGAACGAGATATTCAATGCGGGCAAGCGGGCGTCGGGACTGGTGAAACAGATCCTGGCCTTCAGCCGCCGCTCAGAGCAGGAGCGCAAACTGCTGCAACTGGAAAGCATCGTGAAGGAGTGCACGCAGCTTCTTCGCGGATCGCTTCCTTCGACGATCAGTATACGACTCGATCTGCAGGATTGCCCCGCGGTGATTGCCGATCCCACCCAGATGCACCAGGTGGTAATGAATCTGGGTACGAACGCCTATCATGCGATGCGCGAGGGCGGGGGCGTCTTGACCGTGCGGCTTCAACCGGCGCATGTTACCCTGGATTCCCCCATGCTCAGTTCGGATCTTCCGGTCGGGGCCTATGTGCAAATGAGCATCGCCGACACGGGGCTGGGGATGTCCGAGGAGACGATGGAGCGGATCTTCGAACCCTATTTCACGACGAAAAAAGTGGGAGAAGGCACGGGGCTCGGCCTGGCGACGGTTCATGGTATTGTGAAGGGTCACAAGGGCCACATTCTTGTGAGCAGCCAGCCAGGGCACGGGACGGAGTTCAACGTATTTATCCCGATGGCCACGCCGATCGATGAGTTGAACCGGGACGCCCTCCCCCGCACCCGGGCCTGGCACGGTACGGAGCGGATACTGCTGGTGGACGACGAGCCCGCGATAGTGTCCATGCTGACCCGCGGGCTCCAGTCGATGGGGTATCGTGTGGAGGGCCACACGGACAGCGTGAAAGCCCTCGCCGCGCTGCGGGCGCGTCCGGATGAGTACGACATTCTGATCAGCGACCAGACGATGCCCCGGTTGACGGGCCTGGAACTGGCGCGCCACGCGATGCAGCTCCGCCCGGAATTTCCAGTGATCCTCGCCACGGGCTTCAGCGACACGGTCAACGAGCAGATCGCGCTGGACGCGGGGGTCCGCCAGTTTCTGTTGAAGCCGGCGTCGCCCCGAACGATTGCGGAGCACATCCGCAAGGTTCTGCGGGATACGACGGCCCAGGATCCGGTTTCCTGATTCGACTCAGGCGGCGAGTTTGAACTGGCGCGAAAGCAGGTACATCGCGACGAAGAGGATGGTCTGCACAATAATGATTGCCGGGCCGCTGGGCAGGTCGCTGTAATAGGAGGCGGCGAGGCCCGCGACCACACCGGCGACGTTGAGCGCGAGGGTGGCGAGCATCATATGGATAAAGCGCCTCGAAACGAGGCGGGCGCTTGCGGCGGGAATCACGAGGAAGGCCGACATGAGGAGTATGCCCACGACCTTGATGGAGACGACGGTGACGATGGCGACGGCGATGGAAAGGAGGTACTCGTCGCGCAGTACGGGATGGCCGTCCACGACGGCGAGATTCCGATCAAAGGTGGCGTAGGCCCATCGCCCCCACAGGGGAAGCATGGCCAGATTGGCCACGAGCACGGCCCCGCAAAGGTAGAGGTCGGTCTGGTTCAGGGCGAGTATGGAACCGAAAAGGTAGGTGAAGGCGTCGCTTGAATTGGTATCTCTCAAGAAGAGAAATATGACGCCGAGGGCCATGGCGAGGGAAAAGAAGATGCCCACGGCGGTGTCGGCCGCTAGTCCGGTGTGGTTGCGGACCCACACGATGCCGGCGGCGACGATGGCCGTGAATGGAATCGCGACCCAGAGGGGGTCCTGTCCCATCAACAGCCCCAGTGCGATGCCACCGAAGGCCGCGTGGGCGAGGCCGCTACCGAGGAAGGCAAGCTGGCGCTGCACAATGAAGGGGCCGTAAAAGCTGGCGACAATCGCCACGAGAATTCCACCCACAAGCGCGCGCTGCATAAAGGGGTACTGGAGCAGTTCAAGCATGGGCGGTCTCGGGGTGGGTTTCGTGCACATGGCCCCGATGGCCGAAGAGGGAAAGGAGCCGCGCCTCGGAAGCCACCTCTCGCGACGGGCCGAAGTCGACGACGGCGCGATCGAGGAGCAATACGAGATCGGCGTGGCAGCGGGCGCCCTCCCAGTCGTGTGTGATCATGACAACGGTGGCGCCGGATTCCGCCTGGTAGTCGCAAAGAATGTGGTACATGGCGGCCTCGCCCTTGAGATCCATACCGGCGGCGGGTTCGTCCAGGATCAGCAGGTCGGGGCTGTTGGCGAGGCTTCGGGCGAGGAATGCGCGCTGGAGTTCACCACCCGAAACGCGGTGCACGGACTGGTCCGCCAGGTGGCGCACCCCGGTTTTCTCCATCATGGCAAGAGCCACTTCGCGCTGGGGTTTGGTCACGCGCCAGGGCCAGGTGCCGAGCATGCCGCTGACGACCAGCTCCAAGACCGTGGCGGGGAACTGCTGGGCGAAAGTTTTTTTCTGGGGGACATAGGCCACGCGCATACCGGCCAGGGTGCCGGGGGAACGGCCGAGAACCGACACCGAGCCGTGATCGGCGGGAAGGAGACCGAGGAGCACATTGAGGAGGGTGCTCTTGCCCGCACCATTGGGACCGATGATGGCAAGAAAAGCGGATTCCGGAACGGAGAACGTTACGTCGGACAGGGCGACGAAATCCCCGAAGGAAACGCTCACATGTTGCACTTCGACGGCGGTGGGCTTCACTGGAGCGACTCCCGAATGCGGGCGGCGTTGTATCGCAGCAGCCCGGCGTAGGTGGTTCGGTCACCTTGTCCTCCGAGGGGGTCTATCACCGCGACTTGAGCCCCGAGCGTTTCGGCAAGTACCTCGGCCGATTTGGCGGGCAATTGAACTTCGGAAAGGACAATACAGCGCTTTGCGCCCGTCAGATCCTGCTTGAGCTGCTGGATGGTCTGGGGGGTGGGTTCTTTGCCGGGAAAGGGCTCCACATAAGCGCCCACCTTGATGCCATAGCGTTCGAAAAAGTAGCACCAGGAAGGATGGAAGGCCACCAGGGCATAGCCCCCGACCGGGGCGGGCGCCGCCTTGAACTCCGCATCCAGTTCGTCCAGTTCGCCTATGAATCGGGTGGCGTTGGTGGCGTAGATGTCGGCATTGTCCGGGTCCGATTGGGAAAGGGTATCCACGAGCCGGGGGACTATCGCCTTAACCACCACCGGGTCGGACCAGAAATGGGCGTTGATTGTATGGGGTTCGGCAGCCGACTCGGTTTCGCCGTGATCGTGCGCTACGTGGAACTCGCGACGGAGGTCTTCGGGCACCAGATCGAAGACCGCGTGGATCTTACCGGGAGCAAGGCGGGCCGCCCACCCGTCGATGCTGTCGTCCACATAGAAGACAGCCCGGGCGTTTTCGAGGAGGCGCGCCGTGGAGGGACGAAGTTCATAGGTGTGGGGTGAAGATCCCGGGGGAAGAATGGACGCCACGGTTGCGGCATCCCCCGTAAGTTCCTGCACGATAAACTGGAGGGGCGGAATGGTGACGACGAAGTCGGCCTGCGCCAGGGGCGAGGGTGCGCAGGCGTGGAGGAGGCATACGACGCTCCCGAGCACGATGGCGCGGCAGCACCCCCAAATCGCAGACAGACGCGTCATTAAACCACCCAAAACCTTTATAGACACCGCGGCGCTCTGGTATAGTGCACCTGAAACACAGCCTCTGAATGTAATGATAACAACGTATCATTAAATGATGCAAGGAACTCAGCACTGTGCAACGTGACACCGCGCAACGACGGGCCATTCGCAAGGTATTCAGCGCGCAGAATCGCCCCCTCACCCCGCAAGAAATCCTGGACTCGGCGCAGCAGTTGGTTCCGCGCATGGGTCTGGCGACGGTCTACCGGACCTTGAAAAGCCTCACGGAAAGTCATGACCTCAGTGTCGTGGATGTGCCGGGCGAGCCGCAGCGCTATGAGTTGTCGGGCAAGGGCCATCACCACCACTTCAGTTGCCGTTCCTGTGGGCGCATGTTTGAGATGGACGGTTGTCCGGGCGATTTGCAGAATCTGGTTCCACGTGGTTTTGTGATGGAAGATCATGAAGTGTTTATCTATGGTCGCTGTCGGGAATGCGGACCGGCGCGGTGACGCCGGGGGACCGTCCCGCGCACAAAGGGCGTGGGACATTCCTATCCGGCGTTGCTTCAACCCTTTCAGACCCTCCGTCTATTGATATGTCACTTGCCCAGTTCAGG
This sequence comes from Candidatus Hydrogenedentota bacterium, assembly GCA_016791475.1. Lineage (NCBI taxonomy): Bacteria > Pseudomonadati > Candidatus Hydrogenedentota > Candidatus Hydrogenedentota bacterium. The sequence continues at coordinate 144,808 of JAEUWI010000010.1, read as the reverse complement.
CATCGTTCCTGGACAGTCCCACCGGGTCCGCTTCGACAAGCACGTGGTGATCGAGGGTGTATACGGTGTTGGTGATTCGCTCGAGGAAGGGGCGGTTGTGTGAGATGAGGATAATCTCCTGATCCAGCGCTTCGAGGATGGCGGCGAGCCGTTCTTCGGTGTCGGCATCGAGTCCCGCGGTGGGCTCGTCGAGGAGCAGTACGCGAGGTCGCATGGCGAGCACGGCGGCGAGGGCAATCAGGCGTTTTTCCCCCCCGGATAGCTTGTAGGTTACGCGGTGGGCGTAGTTTCCGCAGCCGAGGGTTTCGAGGGTCTCCATGGCGACCCGCCGCGCCTCCTCCCTTCCCTCCCCGAAATTGAGGGGGCCGAACATGACGTCTTCCAGCACGGTGGGGCAGAAAAGCTGATCTTCGGAGTCCTGAAGGAGGTAGCCGGCCTGACGCCGGACTTCGTGGAAATCGTTGGGCGAACGACGCACCCGGCCGAAGGCCTCGATGATACCGGCCTGGGGGCGCAGCAGGCCGGTGATCAGGTGGAGCATGGTGCTCTTTCCACGCCCATTGGCCCCGGTCAGTCCGATGCGCTGGCCCGCGTCGAGTGAAAAGTTGAGATCGCTGAAGAGGGGCTTGTCGGCGAGGTAGCCGAAGGTGATGTCCGTGAGACGAATGAGGGGACCGCTCATTTCGATTCCAATCCGAGGAGTGCCCCGAGGGCGGCCAGCGCAAGGAGCGCAAACACGGCGTCGCGCCGCGCATAGGCGAGTTCGCCGTCAAAGGCGAGGGTACCGGTGTACCCGCGGAGACGCATGGCGTTCAAGATGCGCTCGCCCCGGGCATAGCTTCGTACGAGGAGCATTCCGACGAGATACCCGGTGGTGCGAAGGGTGTGCCGGTTTGCGCCGGGCCGGAAGCCGCGCAACTGTGCCGCGCGGGAGAGGCGCTCGAACTCGGCGAGCATGAGGCTCATGTAGCGAATGGTGAAGAGAAATATGTGGGTGAGCACGGGGGGCACCTTGAGCCGGCTCATGGCATGGCCCAGATCGACGAGTTCGATGGTGCCGAGGAGGGCGGCCAGTAGGAGCACGATGGCATTCGCCTTCAGTCCGGTAATCACGGCCTGTCGGAAACCCTCCATGGTGGCTTCGAGTGCGCCTATGGTGAAGATGGTTTCACCGGGGGTAAAGAAGAGCAGGGAGAGCGACAGGAGCAGGAGCAGCCCATTCAGGGGTACGAGGCGCTGCAGGATGGCGGCAATCGGTACTTGTGCGACTGAAACGGCCAGCACGCCCGCGATGAGGGCAAAGGCGAGGGCGCGGGGTTCGTGGCAGATTGAAATAGCCATGCTGGAGAGGACCGCGGCGATTATCCGGGCGCGGGGATCCAATCGATGCACGCGGGAGCGCTTGTCGCTGTAGATGATGATATCCATCAGTCCGCCCGGCGGGTGTTGCGGTGCTTCACGAGAACGATGATGGCGAAGAGGCCGAATAGATAGCCTATACCGCCCATAACGTCGCGAATGCGGATCTGGTTTTCGTAGCCGTCGATTTGTTCGCGCAGCGGATTGACCTGGCGCGCGACGGCGGCCCCGACCCGTTCATCGAAATCGGCGGGCAGGGTCTGAAGCGCGGCATTCGGCGCCGGTGGCGCAGCCACTGCGGGTGCGGAAGCGGAAGGCGCCTCTTCGCCGGGCGCGGGAAGCGACTCGGGCAGTTCCTTTTCCTGGATTGTGAACAGGCCACGGTGGCCCTGGCCCGCGTCGCCCACGAGGCGGTAGCGACAGCGGACACGGGCTTGAAATGAGAAACGGCCCGTCTCGTCGGTCATTGCTTCGGCGATCTTCGATCCGTCGGGTGCGAAGGCCGTCACGGGCGCGCTTGTCGCGGGGGAGCCGTCGGCGTAGCGCAGGGTCCCCTGAATCGTGGCGCCCTCGACCGTGGCAAACAGATTGATGCCGTGGGCGCGGACCAGTGGCGCGAGCGCGAGGAGCAGCGCGGCGGTCAGGAGACGCGGGGCGATGCGGGTGCAGACTGGCTTAGGAATCATCACGGGCCGACGTCTCCTGCTTCCGTCGCCCCGCGCAGGGCGGCGCCCGCCAGAAGCTCCGGGCTGACTTTTTGCAGGAAAGCCACGACGGAAGCGGTGACGAGTCCTTCAATGACGATGACCGGCAGTTGGGCCACGAGGACCGACCACGCGACGGGAATCAGTGCTTCACCGGCGGTGGCGAGTACGAGGGCGAGCATGAGCGAGGCCAGGGTAACGGCGAGGGTGCCCAGAATACCGCTTGCGGCCGGCAAGCGACGCCTGCGGTGATCCAATCGCAGGAGTCGGAAAACGTACCAGGCAACGACGGCGGGCAGGGCCATGATGCAGGTGTTGATGCCGAGGGTCGTGATGCCGCCAAAGCCAAAGAGGACGGTCTGCAGGATGAGGGCGACAAAGACGGCCGGAAACGCGGCCCAGCCGAGGACAATCCCGAGCAGTCCGGTGAGTGAGAGATGGACCGGTACGCCGAAGAGGGGAATGTGGACGAGGGAGGCGACAAAAAAGCTGGAGGCCATAACGGCGGCGCGCATGGCCTGCGTCTCGTCCAGCTTGCGCAATCCGATGGCGACCCCGGCGCCAGCCACCACATAGCCACCGCCCCAAACGAGGGGCGACGTTATGACTCCTTCGGCTAAGTGCATGGTACTCCTGACTGGTATCGGTAACGATGGGGCCCGGCTGGGCGGATCGGGGCAGAAGCGCTGCCGCATCCGCCCCCTGAGATGACGGGCTAATACTATCATGTTTGCATGGATGCGCACCTGTTCGGGCGGCACCGGCACGCCGACGCCTGAAGAAAACGTCCCCGCCACGTCATTGCGGCGGGGACGAACACGTGACTTGGGTTGCCGGGATCAGATTTTCTCGTACTCGGCAAGTCGCTGCCTCAACTGGGTGAGCAGGTCTTCATTGTCGCAGATTTCGATGGCCTTCTTCTGGGTTTCCACCGCTTTGGGGATATCACCCGACTTGAACTGGGCGAAGGCGAGGGTGTCCAGCACATTCGCGGACTTGCCGTCCGCCAGGGTGTTGGCGAAGGTCGCCACTTCAAGGGCGAAGGGGAGGTTCTTGTAGGTGAGGCTGTCGTCGGTCAGGAGTGTCCAGGCGACTTGGCCAAAGAATTCGGCGTCGTCGTATCCACTGTCAAGGAGCTTCCGCCCGACTTTGTCGGCGCCTTCCTTGTCCCTGCCGTACTTCGCGAGGATGAGATACTCCTGGGCCCACACCATGGAAAGTTCGCCCAGTTCTTCCCGAATTTTGGCTTCCTGGGGATTGAACTTGCCTTCCACCAGCTTTTCGATGACCTGATCCATACCATCCATGGGGTGTCCGTGCCAGACCAGCGTGCCGGCGGCATCGACCACGAACGCGTGGGGAATTCCGGTAAGTCCGAAGGGCTCCGCAAAGGCCGCCCAGGTTTTTTTCTCCTGATCGAGTGCGACGGTGTAGTCCATCGCCTCGCCCTGGGTCTCAACGAATGGCTTGACCTGCTCCTCGGTTTCATCGGAAATACCGATAATCCGGACGTTCTTATCTTTGTACTTCTTCTGCAGCTCGGTGAGATGGGGAATGCTCTGGCGGCAGGGCCCGCACCAGGTGGCCCAGAATTCGACCACGGTGATCTTCCCCGAGTCTTTCAGGGAGGCGGCAATTTCTTCGCCTTTTACCACTTTGGAAACAGCCAGGTCCGGAGCTGGCCCCCCCACTTCGAGGGCGTGGGCAAAAGGCGCAAGGGCGGTGGTCAGACCCAGCAGCATGGTTGTCGTGAACTTGTTCATGGGGGGTTCCTTGTTGTGCGGAATTGCAGGGGCATTTTACTGGAACGGGCCGGGGCGCTTCATCCTGCGCGTCGAAGTATATTCGGGCGGTCCACAATACTTATGTCATGGGTCGCGCGCGGGTAGATCCGCCGAGGTGGTGTGGGTATGATCGGAGCGTGGAGTCTTTCCCGCCCCCTTATCGTTGAATGGCGAGATAGTTCGAATCGAGTTGTTTGTCTCCTGTATTTCTATGCTCTGAGATTTCAAATGCGCTATGCCCTGCTCTTTTTCTTCCTCGCGATTGCCGCCCTGACCCTGTTATGGGCGGCGGGCCGGGGGGCGTCGCCCGATCCCCCGCCGGTCCGACCCCGTGGGGAAAGTGCGACGAGCTACTACATCGATGCCGTGGGCGGAAATGACGAAGCAGACGGGCGAACGGAGTCTTCGGCCTGGAAATCCTTGGGACGCCTGCTTCAGACATACCAGGCGCCGGGAAGCGCGATCCTGCTGCGGCGCGGCGGTGTCTGGCGGGAGTCGCTAATTGTGGACGCGTCGGGCACGGCGGAAGCCCCCATTCGCGTCGGGGCCTATGGCGAGGGCGCTCCGCCAAGCGTGCGCGGCTCGGATGTTTTCGGAGCCCCCGGCCTGTGGCGCTACGAGGGCGACGGAATTTGGTATCTGGACGATATCCGGAACGACCCGGGCGTGTTCTATTACGATGACAAGGTGGCCACGCCCCGCCGTGACAAGGACTCGCTGGCCGATCCATGGGATTTCTGGTACGACGATGTTTCCCGACGCCTCTACGTGCGCCAGGACAGCAATCCGGCCGCGGTGGCCCAGTCCATCGAGGTCCCGGTGCGGGATTTTGTGGCGGGGCCCCTGAGCATGAGTCACCTGCGGTTGGAGGGTCTTGATTTCCGCCATGCGATCAAGACTACGCTGCTGCTGTGGGAGGCCGACCACGTGGAAATCGCGGATTGCGCGTTCACGCAAAGTGGCGGCACCCATTGCCAGATTGGCCAGGGGGCCAATTATGCGAGTATCGCGGCGTGCACCTTTGACGACTGGAATCTGGCTCGGGGGCGGGGCTATGCCATTCAGGCGGTGGAGGCGGGCAGCGGCCCGACGGATGTGGAAGGTTGCCATTTCAATGCGACCCATCGGGGTGCGGGCGAAGACCACTCGGCGATACGGAGCGATGACAAGGCCTGGATTCGAGTGGTCCGCGCGTGCCGCTTTTCGGGCGGTGGCGGCAACCTCGCGGGCGATGGGGTGAGTGTCTGGCGACCGAGCGGGGCGGCGAGTTCGCTGTTGATAGAGGACAACCAGTTTGAAGGTCTGGGGGGGCGCGCGTTAGTACTGGAGGAGTTGGAAAACTATGGCGGAGCGCTTTCGGTCACCGTTCAGCGAAACCGCATCCATGGCGCGTGCCTGAGGGACACCGCCCAGCACGATGCGATCGCGGCGCGCGGATTCACCGGAACCCTGGCCTCGGTTGTAGTGGCGTGCAACGTGATTACGGGTACGTTTCAGGGCCGACTCCCCCACGCCGGTATTGGCATTCAGGAGGCGGGGGGACTGCAAATCGTTCACAATGCGGTGCGCGGCGTTGACGATGGTATTGTGGTCGGCTTCGGCGCTTCGACTTCGCTGGTCGCCAACAACCTGTTGGTGGGCAATCGGGGCGTGGGCCTCCGCAGTGAGGCGGCGGACTCGAGTTTTCTCAACAATGCCTATTTCGGCAATGGCGCCGGGCCGGTTGCGGGTCTGACATTGGCCGATGGCGATTTGACCGCCGACCCGATGGTGGATGGCGACTTGCGTCCTGGTGCGACAAGTCCTTGCATTGACCGCGGGGTCGAAACCGAAGTAGTGCTGGATTTTGATCGCAATCGAAGACCCGCCGGGGACGGTCCGGATATTGGAGCCTATGAGATCTCCCCCGCCGTACCTTGACCCGTCGCTCCACTCCCCCCTTGCAGCCGGAAGTCTCGACGCTTACAATCGTGCAGCGGCGTTTGTGAATGACGCGAAAGTCCTTCTGCTTGAACAGGAAGTTTGAATCTTGTCTTACCCCCCTCCCGATCTCCCGGCGGATTCCTTGAACGAAGTCGCAGGCATACTGGCGGCGCATGGTCTTGGTGACGCCACCGTCGCATTGCGGGTGGCCTATCAGTCCCTTCCCGCCTCCCCACCCAGCCGACGCGCTGGACTGGAAGATATCTATGTGTTTTCCCGTGGCGGCGATGAGTTGGGAATGACGGATGCGGTTCCTTCTGGATCTGGGCTCCGAGACAACAGGTTTGATGGATTGATGATCGTCTGTGTCGCACTGTCGATCCACATGCCTCCCTGGCTTGGCGGCAACGATGCTGACGAACTGCGGACACGGATACGGGGGACGGTGCGAAATGTTGTGGACGCATTGAATGGACGCTGGTTGACCCGAGGCAAGACCTCGGACTCGGTCCCGGGTGGTCCCTGGGAATTCTCGCGCTGCCCGATCCATTTCCTGCCGACCATTTCGATTGACCTTGGAGAGTCTTGCGTTGGCCCCTTTGCCGGACCCATCGCGCAGGAAAGGACGGAGACTGCCCCCGTGGCTTGTCTGATCCAGCTCTCCAGGGCGGCGGTACCGATGACCCGCTGGAAGACGGAGGCAGGACAGGCCGAACTCGGCACGGGCGCGGCCTTTGTATTGGATGTGCCGGTTGGCGCCCGATCAAGAATCACGATTCAGAATCTCCGGGATCGAATAGACCAGTATCACACGTGCAATGCCCTCGGTCTTTCGGAACGAATAGCGCGTATCCGGGAAATCCGGACTGGAGCGCGCGCCTTCCTGGAGCTTGAGGGCGAGGTCGGCGAGGCGTGGGCGCGGGACACGGCCATTGGTCACGGCGAATACCCTGCGGAGAAGGCGGAGATTGAAGGCGGGATCCGAATTTGCCACGAGGCCCGTGATGGCGATCTGTCGGAGCGTCTGGAGCACCTGGAGCGGCTGCGGGCCTGCTGCGCGCGCTATCGCCCCGGCGAAACGCTGAAGCGGGGCTGGCGGGCGTCCCCATTTACGGTGGAAATCGATTCGGCCCTGGTTGCCTACGAGGACTTGGCCCCCACGTCCTATCGAGAGCGAATCGGAGCCCTGGAGGTGCTTCAAACTCGTTGTGCCGAGTTTAGCGCCCGCGCGCTCCCACGCAATCGCTATTTTTATCGGCACCTGCACAAACTGGTGCCGGACGTGGAAGGGCTGGCGCTGCGGGCGCGAAAAACCATGGGGGAAATTGCCCTGTCTCAGGGAGTCGCCCGATTGATCGCGTCTATCGACGTCAAGGCTGAAGAGTTGGGCGTGCTCCGGGCCGCACGTGCGCTGGCGGCGCGGGCGGGCGCGGTCGAGCGGGATCTGGACGCGCAGATGAACAGCGTGACGCTCTTGGTGGACTTTGGGGATGACGCAGAGCCCGCCGGCGCGCTCGATTGCGCCCTGCGGGCGCACCTGCCGGCGCTGTTCGGCATCGAAAAGCCCGTGGATATGGTGGACGCGGAAGATCTTGCGCCGCTGGTGCGCCGTGTACTGCCGATGGACGCTGAGGTCAGTCCCCTGACCTGAGCGCACTTTGATACCCATGAGTTTCGACGAGCAGGATGCTGAAACGGCTTACCGGGGAGCCGAACTACGCCATCGACCAACGCTCAGGCAATGGTTTCTTTCTTCACGCCTGGGTCCACAATGGAAATGCTGCCGCCGAAAGCGCACATGCACTTGCTGGTGTTGTTCAGCGCGGGCATTTTGCCCACGGTAACCGTGGGACTTCCGGGCGCCCAGGGGGCGGGAATGACGGGAACGCAGGGCATGGGCGTGAGCACGCCGAGCGCGGCGGCGGTGGCGGAGGCGACGGTGGGATTGGACATTGTGATGCAGTTCCCGAATCCGGTGATGTTCTTCATCGGCACGAAATCCATGATGTTGGCGGCGGGAACGCCCTCCATGGTCACCATGCTGACGGGGGGTACGATCAGCGTGCAGGGGGCGGTGCCCATGGTGCAAAGTAATTTGGCCCCGTTTACGACGGGCATGGCCATGGCGGAAGTCTCCTCTGGGTTTCGGACCTCGCAGCAGTATACGGAAGCCTTTCGCGCGGAACAAGGGGCGTTCAGGCGGCGTACATGCGTGAGCGGTGGGCGGCGCGGACGAGGGCGTCTATGTTGGCATCGGAGACGTGCCAGGGTATTTCCGGGCCCTGGTTGCACAGGGCGAAGCCCAGGCCGGCTTCGCGGATGGCCCGTCGCGCCTCGAATTCCACCCGCTCCGGATCCCAGTGGAGCAACTTGAGGTTGTTAATGTTGCCAATGAGCAGCTTTTGTTTGCCGAGAATGGCGCGGGTGTCCCGGAGGCGGTCGGTACTGCCTACGAGGAGGGCGGCGCAGGGCAGATCGCGCAGGTGCTTCATGAAGGGCAGTGCGTCACCGACGAGTTCGAGGCCCACGAGTCCTTTGATACCGGCGAGTGATTCCCGCAAGACGGGCAGGGCGAATTCGACGAAGGTTTTCTCCGTGAGCAGTGAGGCGGAGGCCATGCCCTCGGCCATGACGACGATATCGCACCCGGCATCGAGCTGAGCCTGGGCCCAGCGCCGGGTGTAGTTCATCATCTGGTCCATCAAGGGCGCGAAACAGGCGCGGCGGAGGGTCTCCTGGTGGAAAATGAGATCCAGGACCTTGCCCATGCCCATGAGCATGGAGGGCAGGGAAAAAGGGCCGATGACGGCTCCGACGATGAGACGATCGCCTTTGTAGCGCCGCGCGAGTTCGGCGGCCGTTTTCAGGGTGTGGAGCAGATAGGGATTGGCGCAGGGATCCGGCGCGCGCAATTGAGAAATTTCTTCGTAGCGCTGGATGACCATCTTGTTCACCGAAGGGGGGCCGTCTTCATGGAGGTCAATGCCGGCGCCCCAGGGCAGGGTATCCTGCACCACATGGGGAAAGGCGAATACGGCATCATGTTCGAAGCGGTCCACCAGGCGACACTGTCCTTCCAGGAGTCGGGTCGGCTCGCCGAAATAGGAGGTCAGGGGGATGTTCAGCATGCGGGCGCCCTGCTGAAGCAACACGGGTAGCACGGGCGGGCGATCCAGCGGCTGAAGCGACGCGGCGGCGAGGATACGTTCGACGGGCGTCATGAGACTGCTCCCGCGCGGGAGCGGTGGACGAGGGCGGAAACGAGGCGTACGGCCTCGTTGGGGTTACCGGCGACGCCATCGGCTCCGAATTCATCGCGCAGCAGGGGGTCCACGAGAAAAGGCGCGCCGCCCGCGATCACCTTAATCCTGCCCAGGCCGGCTTTCTGGAGGGCCTGCTTTAATTTGGGAATCCAGACCGCCGTGTGTAGCAGGAGTGCGGAGACGCCGATCACGTCGGCGTTATGTTTTCTGGCGGCCTCGACGAAGGCTTCGTTGGTTACGCTGAGACCGAGGTCGATGACGTGAAATCCCGCGCTTCGCATGCGCATGGCCACCAGGCGTCTTCCGAGGTCGTGATAGTCTTCAAAGGCATTTCCCAATATGACGACGGGGACGGAAGGAGCGAACTCGGATCCCGTTTCCGTTCGGGAAAGCGGTGCGGGCTGTTGGGCCTCCATGGCACTGAGCGTGTCTTCAAGTATCCGGCCGTTGCGGAATACGGTTTCGGTGGGTAGCGCGCGTCCGAGCTGCTCGAGGTGCAGTGACATGGCGGCGCGGCTGACGCGGTTGAGCATCTCATCGTGATCAAGGTGGGCGTGAACGGCTACTTCCACCGCCCGTCTTGCGCGGTGGGGCTCGTCGTTGCGGAGTGCGAGGTGAAGTTCCGATTCGAAATGCTGAAGACTCGCGATGGCGGTGCGATCCTCGGGGGGCAGCGCGGTGTCCCAAAGACTATCCACCGCGGCGGAGGTGCCCGCCAGCTCGGGGACGAGCGCGTCCGCCGCCTGGGCCACCCACTGAGCATGGCGATCCATGCCATCCAGATGGTCCTGAATCTCCACCTGTTTGAACGCGATGGCTTCTACGCTGTCGGTGGCGCGGGACAGGGCGTGTGCCTCTCCCAGCATGGCCTCGGCCGTGGCCTCCAGCCCCTCTACGGCGGACTTGGCCCGCAGGAGTGTTTTGTGGTTTTCCTCGAAGCGCTGGGTGGTGTGCCGCAGTGGGTCCTCCACCGCGACGAGTTCGTCTTGTACCGTGTCGCTGATTTTTCCGGTCCGGTTGGAGAGATCGCGGACTTCACTCGCGACCACGGCAAAACCCGCGCCCGCCGCGCCAATGTGCGCCGCCTGTATGGATGCGTTGATGGCGACCATTCGGGACTGCATCGCAATCTCATAGACCTGCCGGGCGGAGTCGCGAATTGCGTCGATCCTTTCCCGGAGCAGGACGAACTCCTGTTCGAATTGATTTACCGTAGTTTCGAGGTCTTGAAAGGCGGCCACGGCGGTACCGATAGCCTCGCCCACCGCCTGGGTGTACTCCTGGAGATTCTTGTTGGTGACGACGAGCTGCTGGGTTACACCGGCGAAGCCGCTGGCTCCGGAGGCGGCCCTGGCCTGCCGCAGGAGGTCGCCCAGCGCGCTGTTGGACGCCTGGGCGTCGCGGGCGAGGGCAAGGTGCTGGTGCACCCGGTGAGACAGCCTTGAGAAGGTTTCGGCGAGGGTTGAGTCGTCCCCTGGCGCAAGGTGCTGGGCCTGGATCGAACGTGACACCGTATCTCATCCTCCTTCCGAAGCCCGATGGGCAGAGGTGCTTGACCGATCTGCAATATAACACTAATACCTCGACTTTGCAATGGCCTTTCTGTTCGGGTAGCATGCGCCCGGACGCGCCGTGGCGGCGCCGCAAAAGGAGGGTTTTCCCCTTGAAAATTAGCCCATCCAAACGGCCCATTCGCTTCGTCATGCTTGGGGGATTTCTGGGTGCGGGAAAAACCACGGCGCTGCTCCGCCTGGCCCGGCACTATGCGGGCCGGGGCCTGCGGGTGGGAGTCATCACCAACGATCAGGCGGAGGGTCTGGTGGACACGCTGACCTTTCGGGGGGCCGGGCTCGCCACGGAGGAGATCCCATCGGGCTGCTTCTGTTGCCACTTCGAAAAGCTGCTGGAAGCATCCGGTCGCCTGGCGGACGGGCTGGACCCGGATGTGATTCTGGCGGAGCCCGTAGGGAGTTGCACGGATCTGGTCAACGCGGTCATCACGCCGCTGCGCAAGCTCTACACGGAGCGTTTTTCCGTCGCTCCCTACGCGGTGCTGCTGGATCCGGAGCGCGCGCTGGACGCGCTGACGGGCCGGGGGGCACTGGGCTTTTCGAGCAAGGTTACTTACATTTATAAGATGCAGCAAAACGAGGCGGATATTATCGCCGTGAACAAAGTCGACCGGATGCCCCCGGCAGCGCTGGACAGGGTGATGCGGCTGGTGCGCCAGAATTTTCCGAGGGCGGAGCATCTGGCGGTTTCCGCGCGGACGGGGGAAGGCTTCGACGCGCTGATGGCGCGGATTGAAGGCCATGGCGGGACCGGGCAACACCCGGTGGCCGTGGACTACGCGCTCTACACCGCGGGCGAAGCGGCGCTGGGCTGGTTGAATGCACGGGTGAAATTGACGGGGAAGCGCTCGTGGAACGGGGATGAGGCACTGGAGTCGCTTGCGAGGCGGGTTCACGAATCCCTGGTGGCCGCCGGTGCGGAAGTCGCCCATTTCAAAATGCGGCTGATCGATGGCGCGCGGGAGGCTGGGATCCATGCCACCAGCAATCTTCACGGCTGCGAAGTGGTCCGCCGGCTGGATGAAACGCTCGTGGACGGGAGCCTGGTGTTGAATCTTCGCGCTGAGGCGGACCCGGCGTTGCTGCGCGAGATCGTTCTGGAGGCCATTGCCGCGTGCGCGGTCGATTGGGGATTGACGCATGAGGTGGCCTCACTGGAGGCTTTTGCTCCGAGCCCGCCGGCGCCGCCGCCACCGAGCCGGAATACGGTGCGGATTGGCTTGTAGCAACTCATGTGAGGCTGAAAATCTCAGGCCATCATCCATCGGGACATTCCGCCGCGCCAGCGTGCGCTTTGCCTGACGGCTTCGCGGCGGTGCTTGAAGTTCCTCGCTTTGTGTGGGGCGCCCCTGCGGCGGTACGTCCCTCAGCCGCCCTGGAGGGTCACGCGGAACTGCTTCCGCTGCCCATCGCGATATACGCTGAGCACAACGGTCTCGAAGGGGTTTGTTTCGATCAGTTGGTCGAGATCCTGGCTGTTGAGAACGTCGGCCCCGTCGAACTTGTAGATAAAGTCGCCCTGCTGGAGCCCGGACTGCTGGGCCGGGGAGTCCTTGTAACAGGAAAGAACAACGGCTCCGTATTGTTCCGGCCAGCCCTTGGCGATGCGTAGCGCGGCCTCGGTCGGATCGCCTTCCAACTGGGCGACGTGTGAGGGATCGTCGTGATAGATGCCGAGGTAGCCCTGGGGCGCGCGATCACCGCCCTGCTTGCGGAAGGTGACGGGGAACCATTCGTCGGTGGGGACGCCATTTACTTTGGGGCGGGCGTGGCGCCAGCGCCGTCGGCCCTGGGCGTCGCGACCGTCGAGGGTGAGTTCATAGTCCTCGTAGGCGAATTTGGAGTCCTTGTCCGTGTGAAAGGTTGGAATGATACTGCCCTTTTTGCGCGAGAACATCTGTAGCGCGGACAGGGTGTAGCGGCGGGAGAACTTAAGTGTGAAGTCGTGGACCGAGGCATCGACGATTTCCAGTTCCTTCTCGCCGGAATACACGCGCAAGGTCCATTTGCCGTCGGTGTTTACCAGATCGAAGCCGAGCTCGCCGTCCTCGCCGTAGATGAACTGGCGGTACTCACCGGCGAGTTTGATGGCCCGATCTTCATCGCCCTGGCGGGCATGGGCATTCTTGTAGTAATAGAGGGCGATTTCATTTTTCGGGTCGAGGTAGAGGGCCTGAAGCATGGTGTAGAGGCAGCGGGTGTACTGGGCGGATTCGTACTGCTTTTCGCCCTGATGAAGGAGAAGCTCGAGACCCCGCTTCTGGTAGTCTTCCTTGCGGATATTTTCCGTCGCGCGGGTTTTCAGCAGAGCCATATTGTCCTGCCGGGCGGCTTCCCTTTCTGACTCGGCTTTCTCGCGCCAACCCTCGGACTGCATTTCGCGGATGGTTCGCAGGCCAATATCGGTCATTTCACCGCGCTGGATATCCACCATGATGTGGGTGGTCTGGTTGGGCTGAATGCTTATTATTTCCTTGTGCTCCACCCCCATGGCGGAGAAGGTGGCCAGGTAGCGCCCGGCACGGACGCCGTTGGCGGTCCACCGGTCCTGGGTCTTGACGATTTCCTCGTCGTTACCGGTGAGCCCGACGCCGAAAAGCGTCACGAGGCACTCGACGGGAATAGTCTGTATGACGAGGCTGCCGGTGCCGCGGGCGACTTCCTCGTTCTCATCGGACTCGGGTTCCAGCGCGGCTTCCATTTTGCCGGCTTCGAAGAGATAGACCTGATCGGCTTCGAGGAGAAAGGTGTCGCTGTTCTGGGGTTGATATCCGTCCTTCTCAATTCGGACCACGTGGGGGCCGACGGGCACCTGACGAAGAAACAGACCGTTTACATCGGACACGCCAACGAATTTGTTGTCGAGAAAGACTTTGATTTCGGCTTCGCAACGAACCTCAATGTGGCCGAAGCGCGCCTGGGCGTCGGCCAGCGTCGCGTAGAGCAACATGCCGACTGTAAGAATCAGAACCCCGAATTTGGGCCTATATCTTTCGAAGGGTATCATTTATCGCCTGCTCAGGTTTGGTGGGCGTGATTCATGGCACGCTGAGGTCCGGATTGAGTCGTAGCTGGTAGCCAAGCCCCTCGGTCTTTCCGCCGGATTCGACGCTAACAAGCAAGATTCCATCGGAACGCTCCTCGACAGCAACGGCCTCTTCATCTTGTGGAGCGCCATGCCACGTGAGGAGCGCATTCTCGCCAGCGGCGTCCGTGTTAACCACGAGGGCGTCGAAGCCGCCGTTGGATCCTGGGGAACTGCTCGCGCCCGCGATAACGAGTCGGCCCGAACGCAACTCAATAACAGCATTCGCGCGGTCGTCGCCCGGGCCACCGAATTCGCGGTTCCAGAGCAGTTGGCCGTCGCCGTCGACCTTGAGCAACATGGCGTTGGCATCCTGTCCGCCCTCCGGGATGGTTTCGCCTGCGATGACATAGCCGCCGTCCCGGGTCGCCGCCAGGCTGAAACCCTGCTGGTCGCCCGCGCCACCAATATAGCGGGGCCATCCGGGCAGCGCCTGTGCTTCTCCGTCGGTGGCGACGAGAACCACATCGAGCCCATTTTCTTCACCGGTGGACGCGGTGCCCACGAGCATATAGCCGCCGGAGACGGGGATCCAGGCATGGCCCGTTTCGTTTTCGCGACCGTCGAACCAGGCCGCCAGGGGGTTGATGCCGACCTTGATGGTGGTGGGGTTACTGCGGGCGGAGCCCAGTTCCGTGGCGATTTGCAGGGTTACTTCGTAGGTACCGGGCCCCTGGTAGGTGTGAGCACCGGTACTGTCCGAGGTCCCATCACCGTAATTCCAAGTCCTTCCAAGGAGCGACAAGGTCCCCATTTCCGTGGTATCGGTGAAGGACAGGGTGAGTGGAGCGATCCCCTCGGATTGGTCGACGGTGAAGGTCGGCACGGGTGGCACTTCCACGAGGCTTTCCACGGTACCGGAAAGGGAGCCCAGGGTGGTGAGGAGATCCAGGCCGACGTCATAGGTACCCGGCGCGCGATAGACGTGGACAGGGTTTGCTTCCTCGCTGCTCTCCGAGCCATCACCGAAGCTCCAGCGGCGACCGAGCACGGTCGCGTCGCCCACATCGGTTGCATCGAGGAAGCTAACCGCGCCGTTTTCACCGCCCTTACCATCCACGACGCTGGCCAGGATCTTAATGATCGGCGTGACGACGATGGCGTCCTGATCGACGAAGGTCCTGTTGCCCTGGGCCGTGGTCACGGTCAGGCTCACATCAAAACTGCCGCCGGTGGTGTACGTATGGAATGGATTCTGGTCGGTTGAGGTCGCCGTGCCATCGCCGAAGTCCCAGGAATACCCGGTTATGGTCAGGGAACCGGGGTCGGTCGCATCGGTGAACTGGACCGAAAGTGGCGCTGCGCCGCTGCTGACATCGGAGGTGAAGGCGACGACGGGCGCGACCTGAATATAGTCGGCGACGGTGGTGGTCACCACGCCTTGACTGGTCGTCAGCGTGAGCGTGACATCGTAGTTTCCAGGCTCGGTATAGGCGTGAATCGGACTTGCGGCTTCGCTGGTGGTGCCATCGCCGAAGTCCCAGAGGCGACCAGTTATGGTCAGGCCACCCAGTTCGGTGAGGTTCGTGAACGCGGTCGTCAGGGTCGGCGGTCCGGCGGTAAGATTCGCGGAGAAGGCCGGTATGGGACGCACCACGATGAGATTGGACTGGGTCGCGGTCTGCGAGCCGGCCGCGGTCGTCACGGTGAGGCTAACGGTGTAGGTGCCCGGTTCGGTGTAGGTATGGGACGGATTGGCGGTCTGGCTGGTGGTGCCGTCGCCGAAGTTCCAGAGGACGCCGATGGCGTCGAGGGAGCCCAATTCGGTCTCGTCCGTAAAATTGACTTGCAGGGTGCCGTCGCCCTGCAGGACATTGGCGCTGAAGGCGGGTTGGGGACGAACGATAATCAGGCCCGACTTGGTCCGGGTATCGGCCTGACCGTCGAGACTGGTCTGGAGGGTGAGGGTCACATCGTAGATGCCGGGCTCGCTGTAAATGTGTACGGGACTGGCCTCGGTGCTGGCGGCGGCGCCGTCGCCAAAGTTCCAGGAACGGGAGGTAACATTCAACGCGCCGAGGGGTGTCGTATCTGCGAAGGAAACGGAGAGACTTCCCGCGCCGGTGGTGGGCGTGGCGGTGAAGTTGACCGCGGGTCGAACCGTAAGGTAGGCGGACTTGGTCTCGGTATCGCTGCCAACACTGGAGGAGGCGGTCAGAGACACGGTGTAGATGCCCGGGGTTGCGTAGACCTTGCTCGGGTTCTGGAGGCCGCTCGTGGTGCCGTCGCCAAAGTCCCACTGCCATCCGGTGAGGGCCTCGCTACCGCTGGTGCTCTCGTCCGCGAAGAGCACGGTCAAGGGCGCGGAGCCGGTGGTGACGTTTGATGTGAAGTCGGTGGACGGCAACTGGCGGACGGTGATGTGGTTGGCCTTGGTTATGGTGCCGGTGCCTGCGGCGGAGGTTACGGTCAGTTTAACCGTATACACGCCGGGCTGGGCGTAGGTCTTGGACGGATTCTGCTGGGAACTGCTTGTGCCGTCGCCAAAGTCCCAGGCCCAGGTGGTTATCTCGGAGGAGCCCGGTGTGGACTGATCGGCAAAGACGATGGTCAAGGGGGCGGCCCCGCTCGTGGGCGTCGCGGTGAAGGCGGCGACGGGCTTTTGCTCCACGGTGATGTAATTCACCTGCGTGGCGGTGTCGCTGCCCACCGCGGTGGAGACACCGAGGGTCACGGTGTAGCGTCCAGGCCGGGTGTATGAGTGGAAGGGATTGCGATCGACGCTGGTGCTGCCATCGCCGAAGTCCCATTGCCAACTGGTGATCGGTGCCGAGCCAGGGTCACTCAGATCGGTGAACTGCACAGTCAGGGGCGCCTCGCCATTGCGAGGCGTTGCGCTGAAGGCGGCATCGGGCGATTGCTGAGCGGTGATGAACCCTGCCTTGGTCAGCGTGTGGGATTTTCCGGAGGAGGTGGTCACGGTGAGGGATACGTCGTAGACGCCGTCGCTGGCATATCGGTGACTGGGGCTGGGCAGGGTGCTGCTCGTGCTGTCGCCGAAATCCCAGAGCCATTCGGTGATCACGTCAGAACCGCCGGAGGAGAGATCGGTAAAGTTGACGTTGAGGGGCGCTGGCCCTGAAGTGGGCGAAGCGCTGAAATTTGCCCTGGGCAGTTCCTCGACCTCGATAAAGTTTAACTGGGAGGCGATGGGGCTCTGGCCGACGGCGGTGGTGACGGAAAGCGATACGGTATAAGCGCCCGCGGCGGTGTAGGTGTGCTGGGGATTTTGACGGGTGTCCGAGGTGCCATCGCCAAAGTCCCAGAACCACTGGGTAATCGGTGAAGAGCCGGGATCGGAGGTGTCCGTGAATTGCACGGCCAGGGGCGAGGCACCCGCGCGTGGGGATGCCGTGAAAGAGGCGGTGGCCCGCTCCTGCACGTTGATGAGATTGGCCTTGGTCTCGGTGTTATCGCCAATCGCGGTGGTAACTTTGAGTTTGACAGTATAGGTGCCGGGATCTTCGTAGATGTGAACGGGGTTTACGTCTTCACTGGTATTGCCGTCGCCGAAGTCCCACTCGTATAGCGTAATGGGTGCGGCGCCCGCGATGGAGGCGTCGGTAAAGGTTACCTGCAGCGGTCCTTCGCCGGCTTGTGGGGAGGCGGTAAAGTCGGCTTCGGGCAGTTTTCGAACGGTGATATAGTCGATCTTGGTTTCGGTATCATTTCCCAGGCGGCTGGTGACGGTGAGGGTGACGCGGTAGACGCCGGGCGCGCTGTAGACGTGGCTGGGATTCTGCGCGGTGCTGCTGAGTCCGTCGCCGAAATCCCAGAGCCAGTTGGTGAGATCGGTGGAGCCGGGCTGGGATTGATCGACAAAGAGAACGGTGAGGGGCGCGTTACCTTCGGTGGGGGTCGCGGTGAACGCCGATTCGGGGCTCTCGAAGAGGGGACAGCCCATCAGCGTCACGGACAGGGCCAGACAGATAACCCCGGCTACCAGTTTCTCGCGCATTACCTTCCCTTTCGGAATTCAGGACCCGGCCTGTGGCCCTCGATCGTTGTACCGCAACGTGTTTCACTCGCCTGGTCCGGCCCGCCCTCCCCTCCACCGGCTCTTGCATCGGGTGGAGGGCCGCGCGCCCATGGGAATCGGCTGTTGAAGCGGTCCAAAGGGGGGCTGGGGCACACCGGCTCAGGGGAACCTTATCTTGTCACCAGCATGCTTGTCAACCGCAATCCCACGGTTGATTTACGCGGCGAAACGCGTTGCGCCGACCACGGCGAAGTCTTTGCAATTCTTCAGTCAACCCTGTATCTTAATCTCTGGTTTGAACGGTTCGGGAAGCACACTGGGCACCGGATTTCGGTTCCAAAACTCAACCGACAACCCCGGGCGCGGCGGCATGCGCGCACTTCCAATGCAGGGACCCAGGGAAAGAGCATGGTGCGTACGATTCGAAGAGCCGGTTGCGGGTTGCTGATCGCCCTTTGCTGCTGTCAGTGCGGCCGCGAGAGCGCTCCCGGTGAGGCGTCAGAGGCCGGTACTGAAGCACCGCCCGCGCGCGCGGGGCATGCCGAGCCGATTCTCCCCGTTCCCGCGCCCCCCGGCGTGTCCCCGGAAAAACTGGAACTGGGCAGACAACTCTTCCACGAAACGGCCCTTTCGGGCGCATCGCGCCGGGTGAGTTGCGCCACGTGCCACGCCTTGGAGAAGGGTGGCACCACGGGCCGGCCGCCGACCGGAGCCGTGACCGGCGATGCCGAGCCCTATGACATCCCCACGGTGTTTAACGCCGCCCACCAGTTTGCTCACTTCTGGAATGGCCGGGCACAAAGTCTGGAAGCGGTGATTCAGGCATCCATCCGTTCGGAGAACGTCATGGACGGCTCCTGGGACAGCATCATTCCGGCACTTGCCGAGAATCCGGACTACGTTGCCCGCTTCGAACGGATTTATCCCGAGGCCGGCCTTGTGGAATCCTCCGTTGAGGATGCGTTGGCGAGTTACGTGCGCAGTCTGTCGACGCCCAATTCCGCGTTTGACCGCTGGCTCGCGGGGGGCGAATTGACAGAGGAAGCCCGGCGGGGTTATGAAGCTTTCAAGGAACTGGGCTGCGTCCGGTGCCATCAGGGCGCGGGCGTTGGCGGTAATCTGTTTGCCTCCTTCGGTTCGTATCTCTCCTCGCGGACACAGGTCAACAACAGCGACCTGGGGCGGTTCAATGTGACCAACGATGAATCGCACCGCTATCAGTTCAAGGTTCCCGGCCTGCGGAACGTGGCGCTGACCTCGCCCTATTTTCACGATGGATCGGTACCCGGCCTGGGGGATGCGGTGCGCGCGATGGCCCAGCATCAGATCGGCAGGTCGATATCGGATGAGGAAGTACAATCGATTGTGGCGTTCCTGGAGTCGCTGACCGGGAGTGCGCTCCTCGATGCGACCGCGGGGTCCCAACCATGAAGCTTCGACTCTGCCTGAATCACGGCGCGATCCTGCTTTTGATCGGACTGATCCTGGGCGTGGTGGGCTTTGGCCTCGCGACCGCGGCCCGGCCCGCCGGCCACGCCTACGAGCAATCGCTCCTGGACTTTGTTGAAGCGGAACGAAGCTTGGACGCCGAGCTGAAATATCTTGAGATTGGCGCGGGAAGCCATTTCGACGGCCTCAAGGAGGCGGTGCATGGGATGCGGCGCGCGGAGGGTCCGCTGAACAACATCCCCCGCTATCTCAATTCGGATGCCGCATTCAATGAAGCCCGGCTTCAACTTGCGGTGATGGTGAACGAGCGGCTCGCGCTGGTGGAGGAGTTCAAGACGGGTCTGGCCGCCCTGCAGGTGAGTCTGGACGCCCTTCCGGAGAAGATCGAAGCGGCACTGGACGAACGTATCGAAGCGGGCGGACACGGCGACGGTCTGTTGGCGCGCGCGGCGGGCAATCTGGCGCGGCTTGCCCATCACCCCGGCGCGGCGGTGGAGGCGCAACTGTCGAGTGAGCTTTCGTCCCTTGCGGCGGAGGCGGGCGAAGAGGTCAGCGCCTCGTTCAAGCCGCACCTGTCGGCCTTTGTGCGGCAGGGTGAGACCATTCGCTCACGGAAGAAGGCCCTGGACGAGGTGCTGGTCAAGCTTGCATCTGCCCCGCTCTCGGGACGGGCGGTCGATTTGGTGACGCTGTACGAACGCGCCGAATTCGAGCACCGTCAGCGGACAGCCACTTTTCTGGGCGTTCTTACCATCGCGCTGTTGCTGAGCCTGGCCTTCCTCTTCTTTGCCGGTCTCCATCGCGCTCAACTCCGATTGGATACGGCGCTTGCGGAGCAGGCAGGATTGAAGAACGCCATCAAAGAGGCGAAGCTCCAGTCCGAAACGGTGAAGCGCGGTGAGCGGGAACAATCGGCGCTGCTGGCGGAGGAACGTCACAACGCCCTGGTCCTTCACGCCTTCGACCTTATGGCGATTTTGTCGCGTCAGGAGCACTATATTCACGTATCTCCAGCCTGCGAGGCTTTTTTCGGGTTGACGGACAAGGAGATGATCGGCAAGAGCGTTTATGAGGGAATACATGCCGACGACATTATCAAGGTTCAGGATTACCTGGCCCGTGCGCAGCGCGAGCTGCCGACGGAGCAGACGATTCAATATCGCGTGATGGATGCCTTTGGGAAGTGGCACCTCGTGGAGACCTTCGCTTCGAACCAGGCGAGCAATCCCGCGGTTCGGGGCATGGTGCTGAATACGCGGCGCCTGGGTATGGCGCCCGATTCGAAGGCGCGGTGATGGCGCGCGTCGCAATGAGGAAGGTATTTACATGAGCAATGGTGGCGATCCATCCAAGCCCGTAGGCACGGGCAACTACGTGGTGAAGGATGACGACTGCATGTCTTCCATCGCCGAGGCCACGGGCCATTTCTGGCAGACGATCTGGGACGACCCGGCGAATGCGACGCTGAAGGAGATCCGGAAGGATCCGAATGTGCTGCTGCCTGGAGACCGGGTGACGGTCAAGCCGATCACGAAGAAGACGGTATCAAAAGCGACGAACGCCAGTTACCGGTTCCGGCGCAAGGGCGTTCCCGCGAAGTTGCACTTGCGTCTGTTGAAGCATGGCGAGCCCCGTGCGAACGAATCCTACCGGGTGGATATCGACGGCAAGCTGTCGAAGGGCGTAACCGACAGCCAGGGTTTCGTGGACATCTATATCCCGTGCAACGCGAAGAAGGGCAAGCTCTGGGTGGGCCCCCCCGAAGATGAAAAGATGTATACCCTCCAGCTCGGCCACACGCTGCCTGTGGCGACCGTGAAGGGCGTCAAGCAGCGCCTCCGGAATATCGGCATGTACGGCGGGTTTATTGACGACGAACTTACGCTCGCCTATAAGGATGCGGTTCGGGCGTTCCAGAAGGAAAATGCGCTGCCGGAGACGGGCGAAACGGACGAGACGACGCGGCAGAAACTGGTTGAAGTCCACCGTTCCTAACCAAGAAGGCAAAGAGAACCCCGATGGATAGCGGCCCCAACAGCCCGAACACGAATACCGGAACGCCACCGTCAAACGTTGAAGAGACGGAAGAGCTGGTCAATCTCACGAACCCCGACGATCCTGAAGAAATTTTCCAGGAGAAACTCATCGACGGCCCGCTGGATATTGACGCGGTCCGGCGCGACGACAATCCCGTCGATCCTACGGGCGAGGGGACGACCCAGTCGGTGGCGCGAGCGACGAGCGATGCGAGCACGACGGCGTCCACGCTGGACGAGCCTTTGCCGAAGCTGCCGATTGTGGATATTCACTGCCACATTCACGGGGTGAGCCTTTCCAAGACGAAGGCGGCGTTGAAGGACTTCAAGCAACACGGCCTGTTTCACGGCAACGATCTGAAGACGCCGAAGAAGCGCGAGGCATTCCAGAAGTCGCTGAACGAGTACTACGAGAAGAAGGAAGAGCAGTATAAGTCGCGGCTGAACCCGGCGCTGCAACTGGGACACTGGAATTTCCTCGACGATCCGTGGGTCGCCAAGAAGATCATCACCAGCACGCAGAGCTTTCAAGACGCCACGGAGCGGCAGGACATCGGCAACCCGGTCATCATTACGCCGATGCTGCTGGATTTCGGCTATACGCCGCTGGGCACTTCAGTGGCCAGTAAGGCGGCCAAGGTCAAGGGCTCGGGCAACAGCATGAATGAGACGAAGGCGCGGCAGGAGGAGCTGGCGGATACCGGAATCTACTATTTTTCAAAGTCGGCACAGACGCAGCGGGATCATCGATTTTTCACACGGGACGACTCGATGTTTCGCCACCAGGTGGAGATTCTCCACCTGATGGCCACACTCTGGCCCGGCCAGATCATGCCCTTCTGCCCCTACGACCCGCGACGGCCTAATTGCCTCGATATTGTGAAGGCGGCCATGGACACGCAGGCCTACGTGGGCGTCAAGTTGTATGCCCGCTGCGGGTGGATGCCTACGAACAATGCGGCGCTCCATGGCAAGGCGACCGGCAAGATACTTGATGACCGGCTGGACGAATTCTACGCCTATGTCACGGCGAACGACATTCCCATTCTGAACCATACCAGCCCCACGGGCCACCCGCCGGACGGCGCACTGGTCTTCCCATGGCGCATGACGGCGGAAGCCACGGCGGAAGACCGGAAGGACGCCTCCGACGCGGCGCCTCCGGGATATCCTCCGAGCAACTGGACGCAGCCGGACATGTATGTGAGAAACCGCTCCAAGAAAGAGCGTTCCCTGGAGAAGTTGACCTTTGAACTGACCGGTTTTGGCTATTACTGCCTGTACGACCAGTTGACCACGTCGCCGTATAGCTGGGAACCGGTTCTGAAGAAATATCCCAAGCTCCGTCTTTGCTTTGCCCACTTCGGCTCCAAGCTGGGCGCCTACGTCCGGTATGATGTGAAATCCGATGCCGCGAAAGCGGATTGCGACTTGCTGCTGCATAAGAACCCGATGATTTCGGGCGCCACGGGTGAACGCAGTTTCAAAGACTATTTCAAGAAGGGGGCGGTGCGGAATCGCTACGACAAGAAGATTAAGGACGACTTTGCGCAGGAGTCCGCGGATACGCTACTCGCCCCCAAGACGGAGTGGGACGACTGGCTGAACAAGTGGGCCGCGGCCTATCCCGATGACTGGAGTACGAAGATCACCAAGCTGGTCACGGAGTACGACAACGTCTATACCGATATCTCGTTCATCACGGGGAACGGCTCTTCCTTCAACGATATCGTGGGTCCGATCTTTCAGGATGCGCTGGAGCAGCGAAAGGGCGCGGGCCGGCTCTTCGACAAGTGCATGATCGGCACGGACTGGTACATGACGGAAATGGCGAGTCTCAGCCCAGCCGATTTCTGGCGACTGGTGGAAAAGGCCTGCAAGATGGACAAGGCCACATTCAGCCAGCTTCCCGAGGCGGAGCGAGTCAAGCGCACCAAAGTCTGGGATCAGTGGGCGACGAAGAATGCCCTTCGGTACTTGAACATAAAACCCCGTCTCGGCGGTGCGGGTATGGACAAGCTGGTGAACGCTTACGGCTGCACCGTTGACAAGCTGCCCCCGTGGTGGAAGACGCTGGAGAAGTTTTACGACAACCCCGAGAAGATTGAGCCGCCGAAGTGATTGGGGACGGGATCACGGTTGCCACCAAAAGTGACGCCGGGTGCCACCCACACCCGGCGGAGCGCAGCGGGGGAGGATGTGGGTGCGGAGCACGCGCAGCCAGCCCCACATATCAAAAGGGATAGGAATCCAAGTCCAGACTCAAGGGGCCTGAACCAGGCTCCAACCACTCACGCGCGCTCGACCAGTACCAATCTTCCGGATCTTGCACCAGCCCGCGGCGAACGGGATTGTTGTGAACATATCCAACCATATGGGCCAGCGTTTTTGGCTTGATAACGTTTCGGTCGTAGCCGGGACCATCCATCCAGAACGCATACGGTGCGCACTCCATGCCGGTCGCGAGATACTTCAGTCCGTCTGGATTGTATCGGCGGAGATAGAACGTCGCCTTTTTTGCCACCGATTGTTTGACCGATCCCAAAAAGTCCGACATGTCATATTGCTCATCACGAGGATAGACGATTACGTGCATATGCTCCGGCATGATGACAAAGGCCCAAAGGTCGTAGCTGTACTGTTTTCGGAACCGGTCAAGGGCATTGATGGCGTACCAGCGAGTACGGTCTTTGCTGAGGAACTTCCGATACTTGAAACAGGTAAAGGTGAGTTCGTGAGCCTCGCCCGGCGTATTGTACGTTTCCCGTGTCTTTCGGTGCGGCGGTTCTTCCATGAAGGCCCCATGGGAGTTGTTGAGCATCAAGAGTGACAATTCATTGTCGATAGTCTGCTTTTTGCTTCGTCATGAACTTCGATTGAGCGAATCTTTACCTCCCTCGGTCCGCACCCAACGTCACTTTTGACGGCTCCCGGCATCACCGAGAGTTCCATTGCCGATGTCCTGCTTTGAACACCTTGATCAACTCTTATTGAACGAAGTTCACCTCGCTCCTCCGCACCCACATCCTCCCCCGCTGCGCTCCTCCGGGTGTGGGTGGCACCCAACGTCACTCTTGACGGTTCCCGGCGTCACTGAGATTTCTATTGCCGATGCCCTGCATTGAACACCTTGATCACCCTTATTGAACGAAGTTCACCTCGCTCGTCCGCACCCCCCCGTTGCTGTTGGTGGAACCCGGCTGTGGGTGGCACCTGGCGCTACCGTTGGCACACCCATTGGTCATATTCTCGGTGTCGTCTGGACGGTGGATTGGGCGGCGATCTGGCCCAGATCCGCCAGGGACTCTATGGGTTTCCAGGGTTCGTCGGTGTGCCAGGTGGCACGCTGATCGCGGACGTGAAGCCGGCCGGCGTCGTCTACCATAAAGAGCAAATCTTCAATGCGGATCGTCTTATCGGCACCGCAGAGGCCGATGGAAGCGGCTTCGAAGGTGTCCATCTCCTCTTCCTTTACACCGAAGCGCTCCCGGAGAATCTGTCGGGTTGTCCGAATCTTTTCCGCGAGAATCTCTTCCTGTCGGGCTTCGAAGGCTTCTCTGGCCCGTTGTCTTAGACCCATGGCGATGAATCCTTTCGGACATGATTATGGATTGCGGGTGACGGCACTCTGGGGACGTCCAATGAGGGGCGGCGCTGAGACATCGGGCTCCACCTCCACGGGCGTGCGCCGGGCGGGCCCGTAGTCCCGGTGGAAAGGTTCCGAAGGGAGGTTTGGGTTTCCAATCTGGTCCGTGGCCACCCCGGCCGGGATGGACAGGGTTACGGGCCCCCGATCCTGACGCATATCGATGATGAAGGTCTTGCCATCCGGCTCGGCGGAGAAATTGATCATTTTCCCATAGGCGACGGCGACATCGCCCCGCTCGAATCCCTGTACGGGCTCGCTGAACTCCGCGCGCACGCGAATGAGGCGGGCATTGCTGGCGCCAGGCGTCTCGAAGGACGTGAGGGCGACCACCGGGCCGGCGCTGTCCACCACAATCGAAAAGGCGGGCGATGCCTCGTTGCCATTGCCGACGGCGTCGTGCGCCACATCTTCCGGAATCTGGAATGCGATCGTACCGTCCTGTGCGGGGGTAACGGAGAAGAGATAGATGGCATCGCCATCGGCCCCTGCCTTGCGCTTGAGCTCGGCGTTGCCAACGGAGAGGCTTTCGTCTTTCAGTCCGAATACGGGCTCGGAAAAGCCCAGCGCGATTTCCATGGTGGCGTTGTTGACCACACCGGCGGCCTCGCTGTGGACGAGACAGGTGGGTCGCGATCCATCAAAGACGACACTGGCGTCTTCGGCCGTAGAGGGAACATTGAGATTGCCGAAGAGGTCGGCGCACAGCCCATCGGGCACGCTGACCTCGATAGTACCGTCGTGCTCGGCGGAAAGGATGGCGACGCGGTAGGTGTCGCGCTCGCCCTCGACCCTATAGCGCAGGCCAGAAGCCGTGCCCGACAATACAATGCCGGGAGCGTTGGCGCCCGTGGGGAAATCCACCACGGGCTCGTCGATTTTGATGTCGAAGTAGATGGGAAACTGATTGGTCGGATCGGGCTGGTCCGGAGCCTGGCGCACCACAATCTTGGGGCGGTCATACTGGTTCAGAATGGCGGGATTGGACAGGCGCCGATCATCTTTCTTGATCGGCGACCGGGTCTCGACGACGGTTACCGGTCCGGTCGGCCCCGGCTTACTCGTCGCTCCTGCGGGGGATCCAGGCCCGGATCGGTTTTTTTTTTACTCTTCTTGCCGCCATAGCCCGGACCGGTGCTCTCGGAATAGGGATCGGCGACCGCATCGCGGCTCGCGGCGGGAGCGGAGGGTGCGCCAATGATCGGTGGCTCGGGCGCTGCGCCGTTCGCAGGTTCGCGGGGCGTGGTGAAGGTCACCTCGGTGGTATAGAGCGGCCGCTCCGGTGCGGGCACAATCGCCGGCGGGCGCTTGATGGGCTCGGTGCGCACGGCGGGCATGGCGGGTTGAGGCGCGGGTGCCGTCGCAACCGGGGCCGTGGCGGGGGCAGGCGCAGGCGCCTGCTGGAACGAGCGCGCCACAGCAGGCTCAGATTGGGTTGCTGGCGGGATTTCACCCGGAAGCGTGTAGTCGGGCGCAGATGCTTCGACGGCTGGCGCGTGGGCGACATCCAGATCGGGCTGGGGCGAAGCTTCTACCGGAACGGTCTGTGGCACTTCTCCCCCGCGAACCGGGGTGCTTGGATTGTCCAGGGTAAACACGCGGGGCGATTCGGCGGCGGGCTTGTAACTGTAGGCGCCATTGGGCATGGGCGCGGTTCCGGTGGATGCCGGTGCGACGGTTGGCGCGGGCTCCGGGGCGGGCAACGGCGTCACTTCGGGAGCCGGCGCAGGCGCCGCAGGGGGGGCGGTGTCGCCCGAACCGGTTATCATCACTTCCTTGATCTTGTCGCTGACCTGCACCGACGTGGCATTGGTCTGAACCGGCTCGGGAATCCCTTCTTCGCGAACCAGGGGCAGCAGGGGCGCGTCGGGATTGATGAACTGGCTACCCTCCGCTTCTTCGGGATAGGAGTCGCCCAGAGCACGGGGCATACGGCGCAGGCTGGGCCAGTTGTAGGCCGAGGGCCAGCCCTTGCGATCGGGGATTTCCTTGTTAAACTTGAAGCCGAGCCAATAGTAGTACTCGCTGTCCTTGTGCTCGGCATTGTCCACCACGCGGAAGGGCACGGCGCAGGTCATTTTGTCTTCCAGCACGACGGAGTCGCCCATGTGCAGCACGACGATGGGAAGCCAGTCCATTTCCAGCCCCCCCACGCCGCTTGGGCGTGCGAAGCTGTTCACCCCGGGATTAAGATCCTCGGACGTGTAGTAGAAGTGCAGCGCGAGCTTGTTGGACACCGGTGCCAGCGGATAGGTCTTGGCCGCCTCGCCCACCACATAGGTTGTGGGTTCGGTATTGAAGGCTTCGCCGTTGATCCGCATGTAGCGGTAGACCCAGGGCGCGGCGCCATAGACCTTGCTGGTGGGCATGGGCTCCGGGAAACGCGGGGGGCGCTTTTCCTGCATTTCGCGGGGCAGGATCACCAGTTCGCAGGTCAGGGGCGTGTCGCCGCCGATGAAATCCATCACGGCCACGATTTGGTCGAACCATTCGCGCTCGTATTCCGTGCGGATGACCTTGTCGCCCTGGAGTCGATCGATTTCCTTGTCCACGTCGGGCCAGCCGGTTCGTTCGCCGGTCATGAGGGATTCCGCTTTTTCGGGCTTCGGCGGCTGCTTGATATGGCGCACCAGTTCCACGGCCTCGTCGAACTGCTCCGGCGTCAGGGGCGGCGTGGCGGTGTCGTTGATAAGGGGGAAGCCCCTATAGCGCGTGGCCAGATTCACGAGGTAGTAGCGGGACAGGTGCTCGCCCTCGTCGGCCAGAAGGCGGACGGCCTGGGTGCAGAGGCTGGTCCAGAAGGCGAAGTTGGCCTTGTTCACACTGTTGTCCAGGAGGGACAGGTAGCCGCTCTTGAAGGCGTCGGCCTTCATGACGAGGATGTTGTTCACCACATCGCGATCGATTTTCTCGATGGCCTTCCACGCGTTTAGAATGCGCAGGCATTCCGCGTCAAAGTCCTCGCCGAGGCCCTTGAGCTTGAGGGAGAGGTCCAAGTGGGCGTCCGTCTGGCCGGGGTGGGTGTCGGGCACGATATCTACCGCATAAAGCGCGGTCTCGTAGAGCATGCGCAGTTTGTGGTTGACGTTGTACACCTCCAGATTGTTCAGCTCCGCGTGGAATTCCTTCCAGGTGGCGTACTGGACCATTTCGGTGTTCTGGTCGACCATGCGCGACCAGTAGTTCACATACTCGGTAATGTAGTTGTTAAAGACCTGATTTTTTTCCTTGAAACTGCGCTGAAGCCGCTCGATGTCGGGCAGGGCGTCTTTTCCAAGCTTTTCCTGGCCCAGAATTTCCTTCATGTGTGACCAGAGTGTCAGGAGGTCATAGACCACTTCGGTGTTGAATCCATCGTCGAACTGCTGCATTTCGCCGGTCGGCGTGAGGGGAACTTCGGGCCGCTCCAGCCACTGGGCCTCGACGCGTGAGGCCACGAGGCGGGCGAAGTCGGAGGTATTGATCGGGAGCGCTTCCACGATCTGCGCCACGACCTTGAAACGCTGCTGGCGGTAGATCAGCGCAAGCATGGCCTCGGCGGCTTCCCGGCCGCTGTTGAAGCTGTCCGAGTTCGTATCGAAATCGGCGATGTTGCGCACGCTCTCGTCGAAGGCCTTCTGGAGCTCTTCGAGGTCGAGGAGGTAATCGAAGGGATCGTACACATCTTCGCCGACAACATAGTCCGATTCTTGAAGGAATCCATAGACGTGGTTGCGCAACTGGTAGCCGCGCATGTCCTGAAAGTCGGTCTTGGCGAGAAATTCGCGGTCGGCGCGGAGCGCGTCGAAATCGGCCAGGAACTTGTCGACAGACTGGGTCACGAGGGCATCCGTCGAGGTCTTGTCGGCGGCGAGCCGGTTTTTCACATCCTGTATGTGCAGGCCGGTCTCGTCCACCTTGATGGGCACGACCTTGTCGAGCTCCTGGGTGAGAATACGATAGTCGCTGTTGACTTTGTCCTGGACTTTTTCCCGCTCGTCCTCGCAGAGCTTCTTAATGTCTACTTCGCGATCAGTGAAGAGGCGGGTGATGACTTCATCCAGTGCTTTGCGCTTCTCGGTCAGCTTCTCAACGTCTTCGCGCCACGACGCGAGAATGACATCGATCTCATGGACGCTATCGGGGTTGCCACCCTCCTGGGCGTTCTTCCAGA
Source organism: Candidatus Hydrogenedentota bacterium (assembly GCA_016791475.1). Taxonomy (NCBI): domain Bacteria; kingdom Pseudomonadati; phylum Candidatus Hydrogenedentota; species Candidatus Hydrogenedentota bacterium. Next base: position 115,856 of record JAEUWI010000010.1, on the reverse strand, counting down.
GGAGGGACTCAGCGTCGTGGAAATCGGTCAGCGCGGTGAACAGCGCACGAAGATCGGCAAAGGCCGCGCCTTCGGATACATAGGTGTCTATGTGCTTCTTGAACTGTGTTGTACCGCTGTCTACCGCCGCATGGAGGCGTTCCCTGGCTCCGGCTTCGAAGAAAATCTCCGGCGGCCAGGCCTGGGATGTGGGCGGGTCGTAGAGGTCTTTGACGTATTCGTTGTAGAACTTGTCGTGCTCCGCGTACTGGGCTTTGTCCTCGACGGCATAGGCGAGGAAGCTATTCAGCTCGACTTTGCGGCCCTGGGAGCCGAGGTCGGGTGCGAATCCGTCCTCGGTCATGGCTTCGATACGCAGAAGCTGCCCGAGGGCGTATGTTGCTTCGTCGCGCCAGACGGGCTCTTCCTTGACGATGCGATCCTGAGCCGCGACGGCGAGGGGCGCCACGTAGCGATACTCAAAGATGCCGCGGTAGGCATCCAGCATGTCGGTGCGGAGGCGGCGATTGACCAGATCGAAGGGCTTGAAGACCCAGGGCGTGCTGACTTCCCGCACCCAGTGGTTTTCCATGACTTCCGGCAGCCGGGCCATCAATACGCCCGAGGCGTACTCTTCGGGGAGCTTCAGTCCCGCGAGATCCACATTCAGGTCGCCATTGTACTCATAGTCCACGCCGCTTCCGGGGGTCACGATGGCGTCGCTCTTGGCCAGCCAGGTATTCACCACAGTCCAATTCTGGCGCATCTGCTCCATGTCATTGCGCCACTGGTTGGACTCCCACATCATGTAGGCAAAGAGGCAGACCAGCAGGCCGAGGCAGGCCATGACGAGCCGGGCGCGGGCGCGCTTGCGCTGATAGCGGGGGTCCTGCTTCCACGTGACCAGGCCGCCCTCGCAGAAGACCTTGTCGTTGAGCATTTCCTTGAGGAAATAGCTGTCTTCGGTGTGGCGCGTTTCGGCGGCGGGCAGCTCCGCGAGGGGTTTCGAAAGGGCCCTGGCCAGCGACGGATCCAGCTCGGTATCGCGCTGGATGGCGGACGTGTAGTAGGCGCCGCGAAGGAAGAAGGGCGCGCAGTACCAGGAGTCCGGCTCGAAAATGCGTTCCAGGTAGGTTCCCAGGCGGCGGGCGGTAACTTGAAAACTCCGGGGGAACTCGTAGAGATGGTTTACCTGCACGCGGCGCTTGTACGCCAGGCTCTTGGATTCGATGGAATACTGGAGGAGCGAATCGCGGCGGCCCCGGAGCCGACTGAAGACACCGTCGATATCGGTGCGGAATTTTTCCGGGCTGAAGGGCGTCTCCAGGGAATCGGGATTGGACCAGCCGAAGATCTGGTCGCGGTTGCCGCCTTCTTTCAGGTCGGAGAAGTACTCCAGAAAGCCACAGAGCCGATCACTCTTGGTGACCATGACGAAGACGGGCACCTGGGTGCCGAGGGCGCGGTGGACATTCTCGAAATGCTCCACGAGTCGCGCGGACTTGGTGTTAACGTCCTCGTCGCTGTCGTTCAGCAGCGTCTCGGCGGAGATGGCGAGGATGATGCCGTTGAGCGGGCTTGCGGGCCGAAAATCGGCGATGTGCTTGAGGAGGAGCTTCCACGCGCGGGCTTCGGAGGCGCCGCCACGCCCGAAGAAGTGGGCGCCGGGCAGATCGAGGAGCACGGCCTTGTTGGTAATCCACCAGTCGAGGACATGGGTGCCGCCCACGCCCTGCGTTGTGTCGGTGAGGCCTGCGGGGAAGCCTATGCCGCTGCGGCGGATGGCCTCGGACTTGCCGCAGCCCTTTTCCCCCACCACCAGGTAGAGGGGCAGCTTGTAGGGATCTTTGCGGAAGCTGGCGAGATCGGCGACGCCCTTGTCGAACTTGCGGGCGAGTTCGCGGCGAAACTCGTCGTCGGAGATCGAGGGAACTTCCTCTTCCGGCACGGCGCCATCGGTCGGGACTTCGGCGGCGGCTTTTTTTGCCCGCCAGCGCCGCCAGTTCTTGACACAAAAGTAGATCAGGCTGCCGATCGCGACGAGGATGACGAGGATTATGAGTGGCGTCTGGAGCCAATCCGGAAACCAGGAAAAGGTGTCCGTCACCAATCCGATAATAGCGATTACCGGAATAATCAGGAACTGCCAATCCCCGATTTCTTCCATGAAGCCGTATATTTTACCAATCGGATTCACGCGCGGTTACTCCTGCACTACCGCGCCAGCGGGTTTGAGCATCTTGGCGGTCTCGCCATCGGCAAATTCGGTGATGCTGTCCAGGGTGCGACGCAACTCTCCGGAGCTGGAGTAGTAAAGGTAAACGTTGGTCCCCAGCACGGCCAGAATCGCGGCGATGAGGGCCCAGCGCACGTGCTTATAGCGCTTCAGGGGTCGGGTGACCAGAGGCTGTTCGTCGATGTGCTCGTAGGCCGTGGGGGTCAACTGGGCGGAGAGCTCGAAGCGGTCGCCGAAGACTTTGGCGTCGATGTCGCTGTGCAACTGGCGGATGTATTTCCAGTCATCGCTGTAGCAACCGGTGAAGCCGAGGCGGAGGCATTCGCGGAACACAGTGAGTTGTTGCAGGGCCACTTCCGTGTTCTGAGAAAGGGTCTGCTCCAGCAAATCGAAGAACTGCTCGTCACCGGCGAGTTCCTGTTCGTCGAAGGCCAGCTCCACCCATTCCCGGGCGATGTTCAGGTCGCTTTCCTTGATCATGAAATCGACGTAGAAAATGAGAATCAGATTGATGGTGCGATCGTACTGGTAGGCCAGCGAAGGGTGGGCCTCTGCCTTGATGCGGATGTCGGCGAAGATGCCGATGATCTCGCGCCGCACCTGCTCGACGTCAAACTCGGTCTTGTGCTCCGCGGCGCGGGTGAGGCAACCCACGTAGAGGAAAAGGGGCTCGGTCAGTTGCACCAGGTTCATGGCCTACTCCCCCACGTCGCTGTAGGTGGTGTAGAGGGTGAACTTGTAGTCCACGGGCTCCGACACGGTGAATCGGATGGCCATGGTGTTTTCCACGATGATGCGGCGCCAGAGGGCGCGGTTGTCTTCGGGGTCGATGCGGAAGTAATGCAGGCCGGGCTTCGCGGGGAGATCCAGGGGCACTTCGCGCTCTTCGCGCAGGGTCAGGCCGCGCACGCGTTGGTGAATGTTGCTCCTGGCCATGGCCTTGAAGCGGTCCTGGGCCTCGACGAGCTTGACGAGGGTGCGAGGGTCTTCTTCGGTCTCCACGGCGAGATAGCAGACGGAAGCCTCGGTAAGGTTCACGACCGTGAGTTCGGCCACGTAGATCTCGTCTTCCTCGCGGAATTCTACGCGGCGGAATTTCTGGTTGGCGATGAGGGCGAGCAGTTCGCGAATCTTGTCGCTCAACTCGCGGAACACGACGGCGGGCCGGTCGTGGTCGTAGGCCGCCACTTCCATGGCGTCGTAGCCCGGCACGAGGGTGGCCAGTTCGCCGAGCAGGTCGCGCAGCTCCAGATACATGTCGAAGGGCGTGACGCCGGGCGCCTTGATGAGTGTGGAGAGGCGGCCGCTGAACTTATTGAGGGTCTGGAGAAAGAAGATGTGCTCCGACTGGAACTTGGACTCGCGGGAAGTCTCGCCACGAGTACCGCCGCGGGAGACGCGCGTGACCAGGTCGCGCCGGTTAGCATCGACCTGATTGGAGAGATCGCGAACGATTGCCATGAGCGGCGCGTAACCATGAAGCAGGAGACACGGCGGTATGAAGAGGGGATCGAGGCTCGGCAGGCCCGCGCTGTCGGCGGTGGACCGGGTGATCCGCACGAGGGGGAGGACTTCCAGGCCGCCGATGTCGTCGGTGCTGAGGAGCAGGCGGGCATTGATGCGACGCACGAGCATGGGATGGGAATGGACGCCGGTATTTTCATCGGGCCGCTCGATTTCGTTGAGCTTGTAGATGCGGCGGCTTTTCCAGCCCTCGTTGCCCTCGGCGGTGACGACGTTGGCGCCGTTGGGGTCCCAGAGCGGGACGCCGATCATGACGGTCACGGATTCCGCGCCGGAGTCAAAGACGTTTTGGAGGTTCAGGGGGGGCACATCCGCGCTGGAGGGATAGTCCACCTCGGTTCCGCTGGGCATGACGACACGGAGATGCTTGAACTGAACGAGGAGATTGCGGAGGGCGTCTTCGGAAAGTTCGGATTCTATGACGCCGTAGGGATAGGTAAAGCCTAGACGACGCTCGGAGCGGATCTGGGTGATGATGTTCTGTTGCATCTGCTGCATGTGGTGGGGCTGGAGGAAGAGCCCTTCATGCCAATGGATATGCTGCGTCATCGTGGTCTTTCTCTATCCGGGCGCGGGGAGCCTTCGGGGCGTTCCGCCGGTCATCTTGCATGTTCTTGGCGCGCGAACTCACTGCCGCCGCTGGGTGGTTTCACAAACCAGTCCACTGGGCTGAATCAACACGCTCAGGGTTTTCGTGCGCGGCGTGAAAAATCCATTGGGCCACGCGCTCCGGTCCAGCGGCAGGGCGAGCACCGAGCGGGTCTGCACCAACTCCGGGCTTTCTCCCGGCTTCCGCGGCAGGTTTGCGATTACGTATACGGTGCGGGCGCCTTTGCGCTTCCAGTCATCCCAATATTTGCTGCGTCGGGAAAGCTTCTTGGGCGAGGAGTCCTGATTGGTGAAGCGGGAACTGAAGGCGCCCACGCCCTGGCGATAGGGATTGTTTGTATCGAAATACTCACCCACCTTCATGGTCTTCATGATGCCGTCTTCCGAGGCGTTCGCGGCGAATACATCCACGTCAATGGAGGGGAGCTCGCCGGTTTTTTCGTTTCGGAAGGTGTCGACATCCATGGTCAATTTCACGTTAAAGGCATCGCGTTTTTTTGATGCGCATCCGGGCATACCCACTAAAAGGAACAGCGCGACGAGCAACAACAGCGCGCGAATAACTCCCGCGCCCAGCCGGGCAAATGGGGCCACACTGGCCTTTGAATTTGCAGCTAGAGCCCAACGATACAACACGTTCTCCTTCGCATTATCCTGCACGATCCGCGTTCGTCCGGGTGCCTTTAAGCAGCATTGGCCCCGGACCCGGTCCACACCTGGGAGAAATCGGGACCCAAGCCCGTTTCAACCCGTCACCCAAGCCCTTGAACGATCCCCATGGTACACACCGGGCGATAGGCCATGTCAAGGCATTTCTCCAACTTTCGCGCCCTTCTCAGCCGGGCTGAATCTCTTCCCAGGCAGACTGATCCAGGGAAGGAAATGTGATCTGGCAATTCCCGGCCATGAGCCCGGTAAGGCGGGCCTTTCCCTTGGAGTCCGTGGTGCCTTTGTCCACGGTTTTTCCGTCGGGGAGGACAATTTCATAGGGCATTCCGGCGATGGGGCTGTCATCCATGCCGACGAGCTCGATTTCAATCCAGTCGGCTTTTTTTTGCACCGCTTGCTCCTGCACGATTGCGGCCTGCTCCAGCATGGCCTCTTCCTCGGCGGCCTCTTCGGAAATTTCCTGGTCGGCCTGCTGTCGGGCCTGCTCCTGGCGCTGCTCCTGCTGGGCGGCCTGGCTGGCCGCGGCTTCCTGCTCTTCGGCGGTGGGCGGTTTGTAGGGGGTCACCTTCTGGCTGCCGTATTTCCCGGTCTGGGCCTGAATCTGCTCGGCCTTAGCCTCCTGGATTTTTCCCGGATCGGCCTCGTCCGCCGGTTCGGGGGCCACGGCCTCGGCCGGGGCTACCGCGCTTCCGGCGGTTCCGTCTTTGGGTGTGGGCATGGTGTTGAATTCCTTTGGCGCGGCCAGGGGGCTAACCCTGATCGATGGGTCTTATGGGTCTTATGGGTCTTATGGGTCTTATGGGTCTTATGGGTCTTATGGGTCTTATGGGTCGTATGGGTCGTATGGGTCGTATGGACCTGGCTTGCCACTTCCCTGCGTGCTTTGTATTTTTTTGAACGACTCGCTTCCGCTAGTTTATTGCCACGGCACCGCCTTTGAGGGTCAGGCTGCCATCACCGCTGACGGTCGTGGAGGCGCCTTTGAGCTCGGAGGTCGCGGGACTCTCCAACGCGAGACCGCCGGTGCCTTTGAACGAGCCCTTGCCGGTCGCCTCGATGGCGGCATCTCCCGTGGCCGTGACTTCGGTGTTTCCGCCGGATTCAATGGTGATGTCGCCGTCGGCCTTGAGCTCGATTTTTCCCGTGGTGCCGATGGTGATGCCACTGGATTCAATGGCGATGTAAGAATCTCCCACCTTGACCGTGATATTGGTCGCGGCCTCGATGACGATGTTGTCACCTTTCAGGTAGTAGTCCGCTGTTACTTCGGTGGACTGGTTCGCCTTGTACACTTGAATGACGTCACCTTCGACGGTGTGGCTGTGGGTGCCGGTCACTTTGATCGCTTCCTTGCCCTTAATCGTGAGGTTGTGGTCGCGGGTGACGGTCTCGATGTGGTCTCGCCCGACGGTCTCGTGTTTGTCGTTATCGACCTTTTCTTTGCGATCGTTAATTACCTGAAGATGGTGGTCGTTGCCGATCCAGGCGAAGGAATCGTTCAGAATTCTCTTGTCGAAATTCTTCTGGCCGTGAACGAAGATCTGCTCGCTGTCTTTCTTGTCTTCGAATCGAATCTCATTGAAGCCCGCGCCGCCTTTGCTGGAGCTGCTTTTCATGACCGACATGGTCATATTGGTCGGCAGTTCGTAGGGTGGTTTGTTCTCCTCGTTGTACAGCGCTCCGACAACGATGGGACGGTCGGGGTCGCCTTCGAGGAACTCGACCACGACTTCCTGCCCTATGCGGGGCAGGACGACGGCGCCCCAGTTTTTTCCGGCCCAGGATTGGGCGAGGCGAATGAAACAGGAGCTGTTGGCGTCGGCCTTTCCGTAGCGATCCCAGTGAAACTGGACTTTGATGCGCCCATACTCGTCCGTGTAGATTTCTTCGCCGCTTGGACCCACGACAATGGCGGTCTGGGGTCCATGGACGAAGGGCTTGGGGGTCAGGCTCTGGCTGCGGAACTGGGCCGTTTTCCGGATGGCTGTGAAGCTGCACTTGAAGGGGTCCAGCTTCTGGCCCTCGATGGGCGTGGAGGTGTAGTCCTCCCCCACCACGTTGATGGTTGTGGAGGTGATAATGTAGTCGGTATTCTGGGACGCCAGCGGGTAGTCCGTCATGGCGTAAAGCGCGCCGCAGGCTGTGCCGCGAATTACGCACTCGCCGCGGAAGGTCTGGTAATCCGCCTGAAACTCTTCGATGCGGTTTTTTGCGTAATTGGTGCCGTCCGCCGCCACCGTGAACTGGCCGGGATAGTCGAAGCGCTCCAGATTGGCTTTGGCGTTCGCACGGGCAATCTCCGACTGGGCCTTAAGCACGCTCTTTGGCGTCTTGGGGTTGAAATCCGCGTAGACAAATCGACCGCTCTCGAACTGGCCCATCTCGATCCAGTAGAAGATGCTGTTCTGTTCGATGGAGCCTTTGTCCTTCAGGACGAACTTCATGGTCTCGTAGCCGGGAATGGCCTCGTGGAGGCTGGACGCGTTGATCAGCACCAGGGTGTGTACGCCGTCCACATGCTTGAAGTAGTAATAGATGCCTTCCTGCTCCATGAGGCGGCTGATGAAGTCGAAGTAGGACTCACGGTACATGACGCAGAATTCGCGCTTGGGATAGGTGACGCTGCCCAGCTTGTACTCGACATCGGAGATGCCCTGTTCACCGAGGATCTCCTTGATGATGGCGACGGCGTCCTTGTTTTGAAAGATGCGGCAATCCCGGGTGCGCGTTAGGAACCAGAGCGTGGGTACGATGGTGGCCTGGTAGTAGGTCAGGTCTTCGACTTCCTGGGTTCGGGCGAAGCGGTTGATGACGCCATTGATATATCGCGCGCCCGAATCCGAATAGTTCATGCGGACGGTGACGTTCTGGCCGATAATCTGATCGAAGGTAATGTTGGGGTCTTCGCTGCACAGCTCCACTTCGTACTGGAAGATACGGCCCAATTCCTCCACACCGGCCATGCGCCGGAAGAGCAGTTTGTCTTTTCCCAATGGCGTGGCGATGCTGGCCCAACGGGTATCTTGTGTTCTAGGCATGATTGGATTACCTGCTGTTCATTCCTGGGGGCGTTCCCGTGTGTCAGGCCCGGGCGCGCGCCGACTCGCGAAACCAGGACACGAGGGTCATTCTATCCATCCGCAAGTCCGCGGGATCGTGGTCAAACTCATAGTTTCTGCCCTTCAGCCAGGTGGTCCAGCCCAATTGGCCCTGACTCCCGAGGCAGATTTGGGGCACTTCCTCGCGGCGCAGGATCAGGCAGACGTCCCACTCGAGTTCCTCGCCCACATAGTTGCGCACCCAGTCGATCAAGTGCTCCAGGCGATCGCCGGAAGGCAGCATGCTTAGATAGCGCTGCCAGTCCATGGCCCCGAGGCGAATACGAAACTTCTGCTGCCGGTCCCAGAAGCGCTTTCCAATGATGAGATTCTGCCCGATCTTTCCGGTGAGGCGGGTCTCGCCCAGGCGGCAGCGGCAGTCATGGGGCACGTCGAGCCACTGGCCGATGAACTCTTCCACTTCGGCGGGGGTTCCGAAGTATTCGCCGAGTATCGCGCAGAGGCCCTCCGCGTTGCGCGTCTGCATCGCGAGCCACGAGGAGTAGTAGCGCTTGGCGTCGTCGCGGATGGAGTCACGCTCCTGGAAGACCGGCGCGCCGATACCCACCAGGCTTGAAACGTATTTGGAGAATGCGCCATGGCGGGTGCGCTCGTAGGACGCGGTCATCTGGCACTCGGCCCAACTCCGATGGAACAGGGCAATGATGCGACTCTGCAAGGCATCCAGGAACTCGGGATGGGCCCGGTCCTTGTCATGAAGGAGGCGCTCGTAGATCGACTCCGTGAAGTTGAGGGGCATGGGGCCGTTGGGCCCGAGAAGGCCGAGAAAATTTACCTTCATGCGGGGTGGCGCGCCGCCCTCGCCCTCTTCGAACGAATCGATGGAGCCCGCCTCGAAGGTCAGGCCTATGTGCTGACTGAAGCGCACGACCTCGTCGTGGAGGTGGTGCGCATAACCCACGCGCGCCTTGCCGGGCCGCTCGCTTTCCAGCCGGCGGATGGCCTGAAAGAAACTGGCCGAACCGGGCTTCTTCGCGAGACGGTTCTTTATACCAGCTTCCGCTGTCCCATTCTCGCTTTCCACCGCTTGAGCTCTCCTTGTTCGGGGGTTTGAATCACCGTTTCGGTGAAGGAATTCAACGATACGTGCTTGGCGAAGAAGCGTTCGAGGACCGCGCCGAGGAGGAAGGTTCCCGCCCCTTCCACCGACTCTTCCTCCATCGTCACCTGGATTTCGAGGCCCCGGGCGAAGGCGATCTGTCCCGGTCCTTCAACGCGGCGCGTAATCGGCACGCTTCGGACCTGCCGGAGGCTGTTGATCTGCTTGCGAGTGCCGGGATCGGAGACCGCGCCATAGAGCCCGAGCAATTCTCGCAGGGCGGAGGCGGCATCGCCCTCCTCGGTGTCCATCAGGGACAGGTAGTTGAGGGAGAGGTGGTTGATAATGCGCCAGGTGAAGGCGCCTTCGGCCAGGGAACTTCGGGGCGATGTGGGCCCGGCGACGATGCGAACGCCCTCTACGGGGGCGTGTGCGTCCATGGTAAAGTCGGAATTCAGCATGCCGGGCTGCATGAGGAGCGGCAGATCCCGGTTCGTGCAGAGGGTTTCGAGGGCAAGCTGGCGGATTTCTGGGTTGTAGGGCGCCGCGTCCGCGTCCACCAGGGAAACATAGACCTCGCTCCCGGCGTAACCCGAGCGGGTACCGTGGTTCAGTTCGCGCTCGCTCAGACGGCGGGGAACCCGGTGGGTCGAGAAGTAGGCGCGACTTTCGGAATCGTAGCCCTTGGCGGCGTAGAAGGGCTCGAAAATCTGCCGGTCGCCCATGTGCGTTCCGTAGCCGGTGATTCGGTTAATCTGGTAGATCTCGAAGTCCAGTGGGCGGGTGCGATCCCCCACGACGTGGAAGCGCGATACAGCGTCCGAAACGTCGACCCGATCCGGTTCGAGTGGGAAGAGATTGATGGCTGGCGCGCAATTCAGGACGAAATTATTGGCAGCGACTTCGTTTTCGAGGCGCGGGTCGCCCTGCTTGAGCAGAATAAAAATGTCGAGCTCTGTGGTGACGGCGCTGCCAATGAACTTGTTTAATCCGCCGATCTCGAAGAACATGTAGCGCTGCGGAAATGCGAAGTACTCGTGGAGCAGACGATAGCCCTGAAAGGAGCGGGAGCCATAGGGCAGGAGATGTTCTTCATCGGCGAAACCCACCTGACGAATCCGTTCCGCAGAGAGCGTGCGCTGCCAGGCCGGGGCGCTGCCGGTGGGCCGCATGACCGCGCCGACGCCGTGAGAAAAAATGGCTTCGTAGAGCCGGGCGCCGACATCGCCGCCGCCGCGAATAAACAGCGTGAGCCTGTTCAGGTCAATATCGCTGAAGAGCAGCCCCCCCATGGTCTTGAGTCGGAGCCGGATGCCGGCGCTCACATCGCGCCGGTCGGGCAGGCCCAGGGAGCTGATTTCCCGGGTGTAGTATTCCGCCTCGGTGAGTATAATCGGCCACAGCGTCACGTCGTGCCCCGTGCGGTACTGGCAGGAGAAGTCGTCGCCAATGCCGCCACCGCTGCGGAGCACCGTGTCCCGGGGAATGGTAACCCCTTCGGCCAGGGAGGGCTCGGCGAAATCGGGCTGAAACTGCACCACGGTCATGGATGGTGTGGGGCAAAGGTAATGAGGGTAGACCGTCTCCACGAGGCTTTGGGTGAAGTTGGGGAATTCGTCGTCCAGCTTCATGCGGACGCGGGCGGTCAGAAAAGCGACGCCTTCGAGCAGCCGTTCGACGTAGGGGTCGGCGCATTCGAAGGAATCGAGGCCGAGGCGCCCGGCGACTTTGGGGTTCTCCCGTGCGAAGACCTCCCCCATCTCCCGAAGATACTGCAACTCTTCGTTGTAGTAGTCCAGGCGTCGGCGGCTGTTGGAGATCCTATCCATTGCGCCACTCCTTCACGACCACGCTGGCCTTATGCATGTCGACGCTGGTGAGAATGTATACATTCTCCGAATAGGGCTTTGCCCACAGCTCGGCGTTGATTTCAATATCCAGATTGCGCATGGCGGTGTCGCCGGCGGATTCCACCGGGGAGACGCGCACGCGGAGCGTTTCGCGATTCACCCGAGGCTCGAATCGCGCGATGGCTTCGCGAATGGCCTGCTCCACCAACTGGGGCTTCATGGCCACGTCGGCCATGCCGAGGAGGTTGGGCATACCGTAGTTGAGGACGGAACTCTGGACCTCGGGATGACCTGCAAACTCGGCTGAATCGGGCTGAAGACCATAGGAGAGGAGCCGCATGAGATCGCGCTGAAAACCGGCCCGGTACTCTTGAAAGCTCATGACCTGCGGGCGGGGAGCCTCCAGTCGCCGGTCCGGCTCCTGGTCGGTCAGGCGATCCATCAGTGATGGCAGGTAGCGGACGTACAACGAAGTGACCTCATTTTCGAACGCAAGGCAGGAAAGCGCCTAAATTCGGGGATCGGTAGAGCGAGCGCGGGACCGCAGCGTCCCGAACCACGCCCTTCGTGGAATTGCAACGCGGCCGGGCTTGCCCCACGGCAAGCCCGGTCGCGGTCATGAATGTTCAAATCGCTGTAAATCAGGTCTGGCGGTTGGTCAGGCGGTTCCAGGTCGAGCTGAAGGTATCGCCCATCTTGCCGTCCGGCTTCACCATGGTGTATTCCCACTTGATGGTGGTGAAGGCGATAGAGCCTTCTTCCGTGGGCAGTTCACCATCGCTGCCGGTGGTGTTGATGCTGGCGATGATGCTGTTGGTGAGGGTGATCCGGAAATAGACCTCGGCCTTTTCCGTGGGGCGGACGGCCTCGATCACGATGGTGGGAATCACTTTGGCGGTCAGACAGTACTGAAAGAGCTGGACGCTGGAGCGGTCCATGGCCTTGTTGAAGCTCATGACTTCCAGGGTGGCGCCGCCGGTGGTGAAGCCGCCGGCTGCGGAGGGCGTGCCGCCGCCTTCAATGTCGTGGGCCATTTCCTGGCCGAACTCGGTGATTTCAAGCCAGCCCTTGTGACTTTCGTCTTCGGATTCACCCGTGATCCCGTCAATCTTCATGAAGAATGCGTTTGCCATGCCGTATAGCTCCTTGTTGGATTAGGTTGCGCGCGGTATTGCCACCCCGACGCAACACGTTTCACTTTGGTCAGTTTGAATGGGCATTTATTTCTTAACCCGGAACGGGCCGCCGCCTGGGCGGCCCGCCCCGGAACTGAACTAAAACCTTGGACGTTGTCGCGCTCAGCCCTTTTCCGTGGGGAGCTTGGAAACGAGCCGCAACGAGGCGGACAGGCCTTCCAACTGGTAGTGGGGGCGCAGGTAAAACACGGCGGAGTAATAGCCGGGATTGCCTTCCACATCGGCCACGACGACTTCGGCGGCGGCCAGGGGGCGACGCGCTTTGGCTTCGTTGGACGCGTTTGCGGGATCGGGTTCGACGTACTGGCGGATCCAGTTGTTGAGCCAGGTTTCCATGTCGGATCGTTCCGCGAAAGAGCCCACCTTGTCGCGCACGATGCACTTAAGGTAGTGGGCGAAGCGGCAGGTCGAAAACAGATAGGGCAGGCGCGCGCTGAGGTTCGCGTTGGCCGTCGCATCCGGATCGTCGTATTCCTGGGGCTTCTGAAGGGACTGTGCGCCGATGAAGACGGCGTAGTCGGTATTCTTGAAGTAGGACAGGGGCATCAGGCCGCACTTGGCCAACTCGGCTTCACGGCGGTCCGTGATGGCGATTTCGGTCGGGCAGGTCATGTCGACGCCGCCGTCGTCGGTCGGAAAGGTGTAGCAGGGCAGTCCCTCGACGGAGCCGCCGCTTTCCACGCCGCGGATCTGGGAACACCAGCCATAGAGCTTGAAGGAGCGAGTGATGTTTGCGCCCATGGCATAGGCCGCGTTGGCCCAGGTGAAATTGGACTGGTCGTTATTGACCACTTCCTCGAAATCGAAATCGTCCACTGGGTTGGTCTGGGCGCCGTAGGGCAGTCGGGACAGGAAGCGCGGCAGGGTAAGCCCCAGATAACGCGCGTCTTCCGACTCGCGGAGGGAGCGCCAGGGGGCGTACTCCGGCGAGGTGAAGAGCTTGTTGATGTCGCTCGGGTTGGCGAGTTCCTGCCAGCTATCCATGTTCATCAGCTTTGGCGAGGCGGCGGCGATGAAGGGGGTGTGGGCCGCGGCCGCGACCTGGGAAAGGCCCTGGAGAATTTCCACATCGGGGGCGCTGTGATCGAATTCATAGTCACCCACGATACAGCCGAAGGGCTCGCCGCCGGGGGTGCCGTATTCTTCTTCGTACATCTTCTTGAAGAGGGGGCTCTGTTCCCAGGCGGTGCCTTTGTATTTCTTGAGAACCTTTCCAATTTCCTTCTTGGAGATGTTCAGCACGCGAATCTTCAGTTGCTCGTCCGTCTCGGTATTGGCGACCATATACTGGAGACCGCGCCACGAACCTTCCAGTCGCTGGAAATCCTCATGGTGGATGATCTGGTTCACCTGCGCGGAGAGCTTGTCATCCAGACTCTTGATAATGAATTTGATCGTGGCCGTGGGATCCGCGGGATCGACTTCGCCCTCTTTGAGGGCCTGGCGCGCCAGGGTGCTGATCGATTTCTGTATGGTTTCGCGGGCGGCGGAAGACTTCGGCTTGAATTGAGAGTCTATCAAGCTGTCGATCTGGGTTACTTCCAATGCGCCTTCGTCAAGTGCTTCAGCCATGATTATTCACCTCCGCCCAGGGCTTCAAGTGCGGCCTTGTCACCCAGGATCTTGCCCAGCAGGTTTTCCGCGCCGCTCTTTCCGTCCATGTAGGAAAGGAGGTTGGAAAGGTCCCGGCGGGCGGTTAGCAACTCGTTCAGCTCTTCCACGTTTTCGGCCACTTTGCCCGGAGAAAAGTCGTCCATCGATTCGAAAGTCATCTCGACGCTCAGGTTGCCCTCGCCCGTGAGGGTATTGGGCACCTGAAAGGCGACGCGCGGCTTCATCGCCTTGAGGCGCGTGTTGAAGTTTTCGGCGTCAATCTCCAGGAGATCGCGGTCGCTCACCGGGGGGAGCGCTTCGGCGGGATTTCCGGAGAGGTCCGCCATCACACCCATGACAAAGGGCAGATTAATTTTCTTCTCGGCCCCATACAGTTCAACATCGTACTCGATCTGAACCCGGGGGGCTTTATTACGGGCAATAAATTTCTGACTACTCTGTTTTGCCATGGTGCTCCTCGCCCTTTCTCTGTATAGCGACTCCGGTGCCCGCGCGGGCAACGGCCCCGCTGCCGTTAAGACTCACTACAGCCGGACTCGCCGGTTCCCTTAATTGTCATCCTCCGATGAGCCTCCCCCGGAATTCATGGAACCCGAGAGGGACGTGCCGGTGATGGTCTCGATATCCGAAAGCGCGCCGGGCGACAAGTCGGAGATAATATCGAAAAAATTCGCCGTAACCAGCCGCTCGGCCCGTTTCATGATGAGCGGGACCGGGCTGGACGGTTCATTCTTGTTGTAATACTTGTAGATCAGGTCGAAGGCCTTGAGCACATCCTGCCGGGTGTTGATCCCGGCCGACCCCATGTCGCCGCGCTTTGCGGGGGCGTCTCCCGGGTTTGCCGCGCCCTCGCCATCACCCGTTTCTTCGGGCGATTCGGCGACCTGCGCATCGGCAAAGTGACCGCGCCGGTCGAGCTCATTGTGAACGGGCTTCTTCATATCGAGGAGCATGCCGGCCAGGTTTGCGAACGTGGGCGGGGTGCTCTCGGTCAGTTTTTCGCGCAGCGCGGCCTTGATACCATCCAAGGTGGCCAGGGACTCGGTCAGCGCGCCATACATGGCCTCCAAATCGGCCAGGGGCGTGTCCTCAAAGGCGCCGAGAATCAGCGACATCTTGGGGGCGTCGCTTGACTCGTCACCGCCCGCGGCCATGGCGGCCTGAATATCGCGAAGGGAGAAACGGCCCAGTTGGCGGGAGTTGGTCAGGGGTGTTTCTCTCAGGCGCTGGAGGAATTTCATCGTGTCGCCCGCCGTGCTGAGGGGGGCGCTCATGTCATTCAGGATGTTTTCCCGCTCCATCCAGCCGTCGGGGTCGCCCATGCTCTCATCGGGGTCGAGGGCGGGGTACATCGTGTCCCAGTATCGCTCAATCATCCCCCTGGTCAAGAGCAGCCCATCGCGAAAGCCGGTGACGCCCTGTCGTTTCATGGCGGCGAGGCTCAGGAAGAGGGCGGTACGGAGGTGCTTGCAGGATTTGAAGTGCTCCAGGGCCTTTTCATTGAGATCGAGCCAATTGGGTTCGACGGCGTCAATTTCGGCGCCGGCAATCACCCCAACCCCTTGTTCCTTGACGATTTCTTCCAGAGCGAACAGGGAACCTTCCTCTCCGCACGGATTGTCACCTGGAATGGGCTCTAATAACTGGTCTAAATCCATCAGCACTCCTGCAAGGCTCAACGGGACACACACGCGGCGTACAAACAGGGATCCCTCGCTGCATGGAGTCGGTAAACAGTTGACCACGTGATTAAACCTGAAAAGCACAAGCAAGTCAAGATCGATTTTGACGGGCTGGCCCACGGACGTAACCGGGCTGTATCCGCGCTTCAGAATGGTAGACAAGGCTTGATCCGGCGGGTATCATAGTGACCGTGGCGGCGAAATGGAGCATGATCGGCGCGCCTCCTTCCTGTATAGTGGGCGGCGTGAGATCGTGCGGTCGCGAGTGCCCGGAACCTATGGCGCAACATCCGGTACGGGCGTTCTCCATGCCCATTCCCAATACGGGACGGCCAGGCTGTGGCCGTCGCGGCGTTGGCGTCCACACACCCGGGTTACCCACCCTGTTCGCAACGTGTAGCTGGAGTTTCAAATGATTCTATTGCCCGGTGGGCGGCGGCTGTTTGAACCGCGCCTGGTTTGCTGTCTGGCTTTGGGGATTGGCGTGTGTCTGGCCGTCTCCCCCGCGCTGGCCGCCCCGCCCTCTCCAGGCGGCGATATTACGGCCACGGCTCCCGGCGGAGGAGCGACGACGATCACCGAGGACGACCCGGCGCCCGGCGCCGCGAACGTCCGCTTTACACCGACAACCCTCAGCGACGCCGACATGGGCGAAACGCCCGACTCTATCCGCCTGGTATCCATCACCGGCGGCACGATTGCCCAGGGGGACGGGTCGGCCATCACCGTAAGCACTTCCGGCACGGTTCTAGCATTGACCGCCGGTGGTTTTGACGCACGCTTCACGCCGGACCCCGACCGGGATACGGCGGCGACCATCCAGTACCGGGTGGTGGACGAGGGCGGCGGCGCCGACTCCACCTCCTCCACCATTACCATCGATATTTCGCCGGCGGACGACGACGCGCCGGACGCGGGTGGGAATGTGACGGCGACAAACACGGGCGGTGGCTTGATCAGCATCAGCGAGGACGCGGCGGCTCCGGTCGCGGCCAACATTCGGGTAACGCCGGCCACGCTGAGCGATCCCGATACGGTGGACGACCCACCCACGGCGATCCGTCTTCTGGCGTTCACGGGCGGCACGGTGGCGCAATCGAACGGTGCGGCGATTACCCTGGGCGCCGGTGGCACGGCCCTTACCCTGTCCTCGGGGGGGGTCAACCTGCGCTTTACGCCCGCGGCCAACCGTGACACGGCGGTCACCATTCCCTATGTCGTGGTGGACCCTTCGGGTGTGAACGACTCGTCGTCCTCCAACATTACGGTCAATATTACGGCAAGCGCGGACCCGCCGAGCGCAGGGGGCAACGTGACCGCCACCGCACCCGGCGGCGGCGCAACGTCGATAGCGGAAGATGCTTCCGCGCCGGGCGCGGCTAACATACGCGTTACCCCCACGACCCTGAGCGATCCGGACAATGGCCAGACGCCCACATCCGTCCGGCTGATCAGCGTCACCGGCGGAACGGTAACCCAGAGCGGCGGCGGGGGAATCACGCTGGGGGCTTCGGGAACGGTTCTCGCCCTGTCTTCCGGCAACCTTGATCTTCGCTTCACCCCGACGGCCAACCGGGATACGGCTGCGACCATCAGCTACGTCGTGGTCGATCCGGGCGGCATCAGCGATTCCGCGCAATCCACCGTAACCGTTAATATCACGCCCGGCGCCGATGCGCCCACGGCGGGCGGCAATATCACGGCGACGTCGCCCGGCGGCGGCGCGGTGAGCATTACGGAAGATGCGGCGGCACCCGGTGCGGCCAACATCCGCGTGACGCCGACGACTTTGATCGATGTTGACACGGGCGAGACACCGGACGCTATCCGCCTGCTGGCTTTCACGGGCGGCACGGTTGCCCAGGGCGATGGTTCCGCGATTGTGCTCGGAGCTTCAGGGACGATTCTCTCCCTGACGGGTGGCAACCTGGATCTGCGCTTCACGCCCGCCGCGAACCGCGATACCGCCGTGACGATTCCCTATGTCGTGGTGGATCCCGGAGGGGTGTCCGATTCGAGCGCCTCCAATATCACCATCAGCATTACGGCGGTGAACGACGCCCCGACGGCGGGGAACGCGACGCTGGCGGATATCGCCGAGGACACTTCCAATCCGCCGGGGGCTACCATCAGCGCTTTGTTCGGGGGCTCCTTCAGTGATGTGGAGGGAACTTTCTCGGGAATCGCGGTCGTGACCAATCCGCAGCTCGGCTCGGAAGGGGTCTGGCAATACTCGCCGGATCCGGGTGCCGGTTCGGTCTGGTTTCCGATTGGGAGCGTTTCCGCGGCGTCATCCCTTGCGCTTGATACGGCCACCCGGCTGCGATTCGTGCCGACCGCCAATTTTGGAGGGGTGGTGACCTCGATCAGTATCCGCGTGCTCGACAATACCCATGGCGGCGGATTCTCGTCTCGATCCGGCGGTGTGGAGAATCGGGTTACGTTCAGCACGTCGACCAACGGATCGCCCACGGCAATCAGCGGTGCGACAAACACCCTTGCCCACACGGTGACCTCCGACAATGATAAGCCCACCTCGGCGCAGAACAACAGCCTTACGCTCAATCAGGGCGACGCGGCCACGATTTCCAGCGCGTTGCTGTCGTACAGCGACACGGACGATATTGCGGCCAATTTGACCTATACCGTGGTCACGGGTCCCGCGAATGGCACGCTGAACCTGGGCGCTTCGTTCACCCAGGCCGCCATTGACACCAATTCGCTGACGTACACCCACGATGGCACGGCGACGCAATCCGACAGTTTCACGTTCAACGTCAAGGACGACGAGAACGCCACGACCTCCAACGCGACCTTCAATATCATCATCAATCTCACGCCGACGGTGGCGACACCCATTGCCGATGTGCTGGTCAACGAGAGCGCTCCCAACAGCGTCATCAGTCTGCTCTCCAGCTTCGACGACGCGGAGGACGGCGCGGGCGGGCTGACCTACACGGTCGCGAGCACGACAGGCAGTATTTTCAACGGCACGCCCACCATCGCGGGGAGCAACCTGACCATCGCGTACCCGGCAAACACGCCGGGTACCGGCACGATCACGATCCGTGCGACGGACAGCGGGAGCGACTTTGTTGAGGATACGTTCCAGGTTACCGTCAATGATCGGCCCACGGCGGTCGCGGACAGCGGCAACACCAACGAAGGTGCGGCGGTTACCATCGATGTATTGCTGAACGACAGCGACACCGATGGCACGCTGACGCCGGCAAGCGTCACGGTAACCAGCGCTCCGGCCAATGGGTCGACTTCGGTCAATGCAACGAACGGCCGGATCACCTATACGCCCACCGGGAACTTCAACGGCACGAATACGTTCCAATACACGGTGAATGACAACCGGGCCGCCACGTCAAACGCCGCCACCGTTACGGTGACGGTCAATGCGGTGAACGACGGCCCTGTTTTGACCCTGCCCGGCGCGACACAGAATGTGGATGAAGGGTCGTCACTTGTATTCAGTACGGCGAGCGGCAATCCCATTGGGGTGGCGGATGTGGACGCCGACGAGACCGCCCTGCCGACGGGGGGCGTGAACGTGAGCCTTGCGGCGACGAAGGGCACTTTCACCCTGGCCTCCACCGCGGGCCTGGTCAATCTTACGGGTAACAGCAGCGCCAGCGTAAGCTTTGACGCCACCATCGCCAACGCCACGCTGGCCTTAAACGGTCTCACCTATACCCCTACGGCCCTGCTGAACGGCGCGGAAACCCTGACGGTGACCGTGAGCGACAAGGGGAACACCGGTGCGGGCGGGGTCCTCTCCGACAGTGGCACCATCGATGTGAGCATTGCATCCACCAACAATCCGCCCGTGGTCACGGTGCCGGGCGGTCAGTCGGTGAATGAGGATACAACCACGGGGATCTCGGGCATCAGTATTGCCGATCCCGACGCCGGCGGGGGATCCCTGACGGTGACGCTGGGCGTTGCACAGGGCCGCATCGCCGTAAACACGGCGGCCTCGGGCGGTGTAACGGCGGGAAATATCACCGGCAACAATTCAAGCTCGGTAACGCTCGCGGGAACCTTGACCCAACTGAACAATACGCTGCCGACCGTCACTTTTGCTACGGCCACCAACCTGGTCAGCACCCAGACGCTCACCGTGGGCGCGAACGACAATGGCAACACCGGCGGTGCGGCCCAGTCGGACTCGAAGACGATTACGCTGACCATCACGCCGCAGAACGACAACCCTTCCTTCAGCAATTTCCCCGGCGCGCAGTCGGTGAATGAAGACACGAACCTGGTCTTCAACGCCGCGAATGCCAATCGCATCACCGTGGCGGATGTGGACGTCCAGGAGAACAACCCCGGCGGCACCGTCCGGGTATCACTCGGCGTGGGGAGCGGTACTGTCACTCTGGGGGCAACGTCGGGCCTGACCTCCGTCACCGGCAACGCTACGGCCGCGGTCGTACTGGTTGGCCCATTGACCAACGTGAACAATGCCCTGAACGGCCTGACTTATCGCGGTTCCCAGCACTACAACGGGCCCGATACGCTGAGCGCCACCCTGAATGACCTGGGCAATACCGGAGCGGGCGGGGGCAGCGATATATCTCAGAGCGTTTCACTGACCGTGAACGCCGTCAATGACCCGCCGGCGATCACCGTGCCCGCTACGCAGACGGCCGACGAAAACGTCAACTTTCCCTTCAGCGCCACTGACGGCAACGCGATTGTTATTGATGATCCGGACGCCGACGAAGCGCCCGGGGAATTGGTTGCCAGTATTTCGGTGCTGCACGGCACACTCACCCTCGCCAATGGCGCGGGCCTGCTTGCGAGCAGCGGCAACGGTACCGCGACACTGAACATGACGGGTACGCTGGCCGCGCTCGAAGCGGCGCTGGACGGCCTCGTTTACCGTGGCGACTTGAACTTTAATGGAAGCGACACCCTCTCCATCTCCGTGGACGATCAGGGAAATTCGGGGAGCGGCGGCGCGGCCACGGACAGCGCGACGGTCGATATCACGGTGGACGCCGTGAACAATGCGCCCCAACTGGCGCTCCCCGGCGCACAGTCGATCAATGAGGACGCTACGGCTTCGATTGCCGGAATTTCCGTGAGCGATGTGGACGCCGGCGGTGGCACGCTGGTGGTTTCGCTGGGCGTGGGCGCCGGGCGGCTTCAGGTGGACGGCACGATATCGGGCGGTGTCCAGGCGCTGGCCATCGGGAACAACAATACCAACGCCATAACCCTGACCGGAACGCTCGGCGAGTTGAATACCACCCTGCCCTCGCTGCGCTTCACGTCGGCTTTGAACAACCGCAATAATCAGACCCTCAGCGTCAGCGCGAACGATCAGGGCAATACGGGCCAGGGCGGTAGCCAGATTGCGACGGGCACGGTTCCCCTGAACATCACGGCGCTGAACGACGACCCGAGCCTCAGCCTGCCCGGCACACAGACCATCAACGAAGAAAGCGGCCTGACCTTCGGCGCCGCCAACAGCAACGCTGTGACGGTTTCCGATCCGGACGTGGCCGAAACGCCGGGGCAACTCCGCGTCACCCTCTCCGTTGCGCGGGGTCGCCTCAGTCTGGCGACGACCAGTGGCATCTCTCTGGTCAGCGGCAGCGGAATCAATGACACCTCCGTGACGTTCAGCGGGGTCGCCTCCGCGTTGAACACGGCGATGAACGGGCTTTCCTACCAGCCCGACGCCAACGTCAACACAGCGTCCGGTGGGGCGGAGTCCCTTTCCATCACGGTCAACGATCAAGGATTTACCGGCAATGGCGGTGGCGAAAATGTCACCGGCGCGGTGCCGATTACAATACTGGCCGTAAACGACGCCCCGGAGCTTTCCGTGCCGGGCGCCAGGACGGTGAACGAAGACACCGACCTGGTCTTCGGCGGCAACGTCTCTATCAGCGACGTGGATGTGGACGAAACCAACGATGGCGCCCTGGAGGTGTCCCTCGCCGTAACGAAGGGCCTTCTGACACTGCCGGGCACCGCGGGCCTCACCATCGACGCTCCCGCAACGGGCACGGGGGACTCGGCCATAACCTTCCGGGGATCGCTGAGCGATGTGAACGCGGCCCTGAACGGAATGCGGTATCGCGGCAACGCCGACGTCAGCGGCAGTGACACCCTCAGCCTGCTCGTGAGCGATCAGGGCAACACCGGAGCGGGCGGCGACCTCAACGATTCCGCCTCCGTCGCGATCACCCTGACTCCGGTGAATGACGCGCCCGTGGCGAGCAACGCCACCCTCTCTCCCGCAGAACCGCTCCGCAATGAGAACCTGAGCGCCACCTACAACTACTTGGATGTGGACGGGAACGCTGAATCGGGGTCGCTCATCCGGTGGTTCCGCAACGATGTGATTCAGCCGGCATTCAACAACCTCTCCGAGGTTCCCGGCGCCTCGACGGTCGAGGGCGAAGTCTGGTATTTCCAGGTGACGCCGGGCGACGGTATTGTCAGTGGTGCGCTCGTACAGTCCAACAGCGTCACAATTCGTCCCGTGGCCGACCTGCAGTTGTTCATCGACCGGGACCCCAACGTCGTGGTTCCCGGCGAAAATGTGACCTACACCTTCCAGGTGCGCAATCTGGGTCCGAGCCCGGTCGACGGGGCCGAAGTCGCCACGGTGCTGCCCGCGGCGCTCCAGAACGCAACCTGGACCTGTGACGCGTGCGGCGCCAGCGGCAACGGCGCCATCAATGAAACCGTGGATCTCGCCTCGGGCGAAACAGTCGAGTATGTGCTGGTTGCCGAAGTGGACCCCGCCGCCACGGGCGCGCTGAATGTGTCGGGTTCGGTGCTTGCCCCCGCGCTGGTTTTCGAGACGGACGCATCGAGCAACACCCGCACCAACAGTGCAACCCTGGCGCCCGAAGCTTCCCTCACCGTTACCATGACGGCGGACCGCGATACGGCGCAGCCGGGGGACTTTATCGCCTACACCGTGACGGCCACGAACAGCGGCCCTTCGGATGCGCGCGGGGTCTTCTTCAGCGATACGCCCGACGCAAACTCCACGCTGCTTCCCGAAAGTGTCACCACATCGCTGGGCGCCATCGTCGGCAGCGGCGCGGGCGGAATTTCGATCAATGTGGGAACGCTGCCGCTGGGCGACTCCGTTACCATCCGCTATACGGTTTCCGTGAACGCTCCCTTCCCCGCGGAGGGCCGGGAGCAAATTTGCACCCGCGGCCTCTTCTTCGGTGAGCCCGACAATCCCGAGGTGAATTTCGCCAACGCGACACCGGATGAGGACATCTGCACCGCGATCACAACGGAGATCGCACTGAGCGCTATCAACACCGACGCGCTCCGATTTGATGCGAACGCGGATGGGGTGGCCAACCCCGGCGATACGATTCGCTATACGGTGGACCTATCCAACCTCGGCAACGGCGGTGCAAACAACGTCACCTATACGCAACCGGCGATCGCGAATGGCAGTCTCCTGGAAGACTCCGTGACGGCTTCGACGCCGGGAGCCGTGGTAATTCTCGAAGCGGGCGCGCTCACTGTAAATCTGGGCGGCATCCAGGGAGCGGGGAGCCTCGGCAGCACGGCCACGATCACTTTTGATGTCGCCGTTGTTAATCCTCTTCCCCCGGGCACCGCGTTTCTGGCCAGCCAGGGTTCGCTGGACTTTGAAGAGCGCCCGGACGGGGCCGATCCGATTCTCAGTGACGACCCGGCGGCCGTGGTGATCGAAGGATCGGACATCATCGAAGTGGACGGCGACGGCAATATTGTACGCCCCGCGCCAACGGTAACACCCATCGTTGCGGCGCCGGCGCTGGTGGTGCGGCAGGGTGACGACATCACGCGCAACGAGGAGAAGCAACCCGGCGATACCATCCAGTATACGGTCACCATCGAGAATCGGGGCAACCTTGGCGCGCTGAACCTGTTCTACCGGGTGCCTTTCCGGGACAGCGAGATTTCCGAACTGGAACTCGGGCTGGTGGACGGGGGCGATCCCCTGAGCGACACGGCCGCCGCGCTCCTGGGTAACTTCTCGGTACTGGATGTGGATGAAAGCGCCGGCCTGTCCAGCGCGGAGTTGAGCGGCTCTCTTTTCGCGTTGACCGAGGCGCAGTTCAACGCGCTGGACACGGGCGACGCGCGCGTCACGCTCGACGAGGACTCCATCCTGGTCAATGGCAATGCGCGGACCAACGAAGGCGACGGGTCGGAACTCCTGCTTAACCTGGGTTCCCTGAATGGGCGCAATCCGGTCTTCACCAATGGACCAACGATCACCATAACCTTCACCGTGGAAATCAACCCCGTCCTGCGCGCCGGCACGAACGTGATTCGCTATCAGGGCGTCGCGGACGGCGAGAACCACGCGCCCGTCGTGTCAGACGACCCGGAGACGATCAACACGGCGGCGGACGCGACCCAGACGAGCGTCAGAGCTGTTCCGGTGCTCGCCATTGAACCGGAGATCCTCACCGTCGACTTCGGCGATCAAGATATCGACGATGGCCCCACCGCCACCCGCATCGTGGAGATTACCAACATCGCCACCGCCACAGCGAATCTGACGCTTGGCTTTGTGGGTCTGGAGGGCGCGTCTCTGAGCGATTTCACCATCGTCAGCGACACGGACGAGGCCACGCTTGCCCCCGGCCAGACACGACTGATCGCCGTGGCATTCGACCCGCGCTCCATCGGCAACAAACGGGCCAGCCTGCGCGTGGAATCGGACGACCCCGATGACGGCGCGCTTGACGTAAACCTCTCCGGGCGCGCGCTGGACAGCGACATCCGCGTGACGCCGGGCTCACTCGATTTCGGGAAGCGCAATCTTCTCGCGGGACCCAGCAACCCCCAGTCCGTCAGCATCATTAACGACGGCCTGGGCGACCTTACGCTGGACAGTGTGAGCCTGGCCTGCGGCCCCGACATCTTCCCTGTAATGACCCAGGATCGCTTCGACGAGCTGGATATCAATGGCGACGGCGCGTTGAGCCGGGGGGTGGGGCTCCGCCGTGAATTGGAGGACGCCATCGACCTCTTTGATCTCGCCGAAGAGATCATCAGCCGATTCGCCGCCCTCGATGCCGATTCATCGCTGGACATCAGTCCCGAGGAGATGGATCGCCAGTTCCCCTTCCTGACCGACCCGCGATTCGAGGCGCTGGACGGCGACTCTTCGGGGGACCTCGAAGCCGCCGAGTTGAGCGCCGCCATACGGCTGGCCGGCTTCGCCGAAAGCCTCCTGAACAGCTTTGATGACTTCGACACGAGCCTCCCCGAAGGCCTCGACTTCACTGAAGCGCAGAGTATCCTTCCCGACCTTACCGAACTGGAGTTCCTGGATCTCGATGGCGATGGCGATGGTGTTCTGAGCCGGATCGAGCTCGAAGAGCGTTTGAAACTCGCGCTTCTCGCGACGCAACTCCAGGTGGATTTCACCGGTCTAGACGCCACGCGAGACGAGGCGTTGACCGCCGGTGAGATCGAAGTTTTCGTTCCGCTGTTGACGCCCGGACGCTTCGCCGCCATTGATGAAGACGGCGATGAGGAGCTTTCGAGACAGGAACTGGGCAACGTGGAGTCCGTGCTCGCCGTTTCGCTCCTCTCCCAGTTTTCCACGCTGGACACGGACGCAAGCGGCGGCCTGACCGCCGAAGAAATCAACGCAACGTGCGCCTTTGAAATGCTGTCGGACTCGGGCGAGGACATCCTGGAGACGGCTCAGTCCCGCCTTGTCCGTATTGTGTTCGACCCGTCGACCGAAGGCGCCAAAGTCGGCACGCTCCGGGTCGAGGCGAACCAGCAGGGTCAGGGCACGCCCATCGTATCCAAGGTCAGCCTTTTCGGCACCGGAAATCGCACGCCGCGCATCACGGGGCAGAATCCCGTCGCAACGAACGAAGACACGCCCGTGACGATTATTCTGGACAACCTGATCGTTGACGCGCCCCTTCTGGACTTCCCGGACGAGGTTACCCTGTCCTTCCAGCCGCTGCCCGCCGACGCGAACTATACACGGGACGGCAATTCCATAATTCCGAACCGAAACTTCAATGGCGTGCTCTTTGTGCCCGTGACGGTGCGCGATGGGAACATCGACAGCAACGTGTGGAATCTTCGAATCGATGTTGCGCGGGAGAACGATCCCCCGACGAGCATTACTCTGGACGGCAACACGATCCTGGAGAATCAGGTGCTGGACACGGTAATTGGCCGCTTCTCCACGGCGGATCCCGATCTCGGCGATCTCCACCTTTACAGCCTCGTCCCCGACGATCCGTCCACCGACGACGATGATTTTGTGGACAACGAGTTCTTCGGCATTGTGGCGAATCAGTTGGTGAGCCGGGTGGTCTTCGATTTTGAGACCCGCAGCGAGTACACCGTCCTGGTGCGGAGCCGGGATCCGCAGGGCCAGACCTTTGAACGGGCCTTCGGCGTCACGATCCTCGATCAGCCCGACGACGAGGACAATGCGGTGGCGGCCGAGGTACTCCTCGACAACTTTGAAAACATCGATGCGAATCGGGATGGGATCCTCGACCTGGACGAGGCCCTCGTCCTCCTCCCCGGTTTCACCCCGGAGCGCTTCGATTCGCTCAATCTCGAGGTCGAGATCTCCCTCGCGGAAATACAGGGGGGCATCGGATTTACGGCGGCGGCCCAGACCCTCTTCGACAATTTCGATCTGGCCGATGGCGACGGGGACGGTCTGCTCACGCTGGCCGAAGCCCGAACCCGCGTGCCCGGACTGACCGAGGCGGCCTATGACTACATGGACTTAGAGCCCGCCATGGCGCTGTCCCCTTCGGAGCTCCAAACGGCGATTCTCCTCCTGGGCGATCTGGACTACCTCCGGGAGAACTTCGAATCGCTCGACGAGGACGACAGCGGAAGCCTGACGCTGGACGAACTGCCCGATTCACTCTCGGCGTTGACGACTGCGACGTTTGAAGCGCTGGATCTTAACCCCGGACTCTCGCGGCGCGAGCTGGAATCTCAGGTTGTCTGTGTCGTCCGCGAAGACGGTGTCCGCCTGATCCAGCCCACGGGCGACCTCCTGGCCCCGCCCGGCGAATCGGTGCTCGACGTGACCTTCAATGCCGAGGCGGACGTGAATATTCAGGGCGCCTGCAACGCCGACGATATCGAATTCAGTTTTGATATCGGCGCGGAGAGCATCCTTATCACGGATCTGGCCGAGTATTTCCTGCAGAATTTCGATGCGCTGGATGCCGACTTCAATGGCACGCTCGGCGAGTCGGAAGTGGCATCCAGCCGTATCGGCCTCACCAGCGCACGGTTCACCACGCTCGATTTTGACGGAAATGGCCAGCTTTCCACGGAGGAACTCGAAGCCGCCGTCATACTCTCGGATATCGCCTCCGCCCTGCTGGCCGATTTCGCGGTGCTGAATACGGACAACAGCACGGGACTTTCCGTCGCCGAGACCCTGGCCACCGCGCTCGACATCGATCAGCTCCGTTACGACCTGCTCGACCTCAACGGCAACGGCGTGCTTACCCGCGACGAGCTTGAGGCAGAAGAGGATCTTCCCGGCTTCCTGCTGGAAAACTTCCAGTCTCTCGACTCGGACAGCAGCGTGACGCTGGACCTGGCGGAACTTCGCGATCTGCTGCCCGGACTCTCCCAAGTTCGATTCGATAATCTGGACGTTGATCGTTCCGGCGATATCACCCCTGAAGAGCTCCAGAACGCCGATGACTTTGGTCGGGCCTCGGCGCCATCCATCCGGAAGATGGAATCTTCGGAGTTCAGCAAGCAGATCCGCGGCAACGCCCCGGCGGTCTTCACCCTTCCCGTAGATACGGCCTACCGTGTCCGCGTGACCGCCACCCTCGTGAGCACCGGGCAGTCCGTGCAATCCGACGATGTCACATTTGAGATCCGCAACGGCACGGATGCGGACGACAATGGTTACCTCGACTTCCCCTTCGAGGAGCTCTTCAACGACGGGGCGCGCTGGGAACGCACAGTCACCAGCGTGGGTTGTGACCGCAGTGTGTTGCTCCACGCGTGGCGGGGGGCGAACATCCCCGGCCGCGATATTGAGGCCACATTGGTAAACCCAGCCAACGCGCAGCAGCGCGTCAACATTACCGTACCCCATGGCCTGGCTGAGGACGGTGAGGAAGCGATTCTCATTGCCGCCATCGCGTGCGGTCCCGAGGCGTTGTTTACCCGCCAGCAGGCGGAAGGGATTGAAGATCTCCCCGAGGACGCGGTTAGCGGTACCCCATGGATCGCCGTGGAAGTTATCGTCCGCGATATCGGCGCACCCGAGTTTGCCCCGGTAAGCGTGGCCCGTCTGGCTGCGCGGCCTGTGTCTTTGTTGCTCAATCGGCTCGATTTCTCTCCGGAGGATCAGGCTACCTTTTTCGTTAACGGCGTATCGGTCCTTTCGGACGATACGAGCGGCCTCACGGTTGTACCCGGGGGCGGTTCGTGGTCCTCGGCCGATACGGAAGGCGCGCTGTCGGAGTCCGGAACCCTGTCCGCAAGCGTTTCCCGACTGGGCACGGTGGTGGCGCTGGAGTCACTCAAGCCCCCGATTTTCGCCAGCAGCCCCGCCATCGACGAGACGATCGACTTGGGCGAGGTCCGGGTCAACGAGTCGGTGGAACGGCGGATCACCATTACCAACGAGGGCGGCGAACGCCTGATCGGCACGGCGGAACTCCGCGACGCGACCGGCGTATTCGCGCTGATCGGTGAGGCGAGCTACAAACTCGGCCACGGCGAAACGCACCAGTTTCTTGTGCGCTTCTCGCCCCGGGACGACACGGCCTACGCCGCCGCGATCACCTTTTCGGGTGACCCCGGAGGTCTGTTGACTGCGGCGATTTCCGGGACGGGCATGCCCGCCAAGGGGCTGGGATGCGGACCGGTGGATAGCGCGGGCACATGGCCCTGGGGGAATGCCGTGGTGGTGGCGCTGACGCTGGGTGGCTTGTTGCTGGGGCAGCGACGCTCTTCGAAGCGCGCCGGGTAGGTCGTGCGCGCCAGGCGTTTTCGGAAGTCGCCGGTGAACGGGTTGCTCCGCGCACAATAGTATGATAGAGTCGTTTATAGGATTTGCCAGAGTAGGGATGGCCTTGCGCCGACTGGCAGGCCGGTTTCGCCATGGATGGCGCCTCGGCCGTTTGGGAGAGTGTTCAGCGGTGTCCGTCGACCTCGGGTCGTTCCTACGGGCCCCCGCCCTGACATAAGAAGGACACGGAAATGGACGTACGCGTCATCCAGAAGAAGCCCGCCCGCTTCGGAATCGGGCTTATGTCGGGCAGTTCATGCGATGGGGTCGATGCCGCGCTGGTTCGCATCAAGGGCACGGGCAAGAGCCTGGTGATGAAGCTGATCGCGCATAAGACCTTTCCGTATCCCGGCTCCTTCAAGAACCGCCTGCTGGATGAACACCTGTCGGCGCGGGATCTCTGCGTACTTGATTTTGAGTTGGGGGAGCGCCTCGCCGAGGCCGCACAGGAACTCATCGCCGAGGCCCCGGAGGACGAAGTGACCGTGGACTTCATCGCTTCCCACGGGCACACGGTGGCGCATATCCCCCCCCGTGCGAATGACAAGTATGGCACCCTGCAGATTGGCCAGTCCGCCGTTATTGCGGAGCGGTGCGGCCTGCCCGTCATTTCCGATTTTCGCCCGCGCGACATGGCGGCCGGTGGCCAGGGCGCCCCGCTGGTGCCCTATGCGGACTGGCTACTTTTCCACAAGCTGAATCGCCCCGTATGCTGTCTCAATATCGGCGGTATCGCGAACTTCACCTCCGTCACCCCCGAATTTCGCAATGTGCGGGCCTTCGACTCGGGCCCCGGCAACATGGCTATTGACGGCGCCGTGCGCATTCTCACCCGCGGCCTTCAGGAAATGGACGAGGACGGCGAGATGGCGTCCAAGGGCATGATCATTGAAGAGTTCCTGAACTACCTGCTGGATCACCCTTTCTTCGCCAAAGTGCCGCCCAAGAGCACGGGCCGTGAGGAGTTTGGGGTGAACGTCTACCTGCGCGATGCCCTGGCCAGCCGCTCGGAGCACACGCCGGAAGATTTGGTAGCCACGATTACCGAGGCGGTAGCCCGCAGCATCATCCAGGCCTACGACCGCTTCATCCGGCCCGAGAATCCCGCCGAGCACATCATCGTCGGCGGAGGCGGCGCCCACAACAAGACGCTGCTGAAGAAACTCAAGGACGGCTTCCACGACTGTCAGGTCTTCACCAGCGACCAGTACGGCATCCCGACGGATGCGCGCGAGGCCATCGCCTTTGCCATACTGGGCAACGAGTGCATCATGGGAACCCCCGCGAATGTGCCCCATGCCACCGGCGCGGAGAAGCGGGTGGTGCTCGGAAAGATCACGCCGACATAGGGGGAATGCCTGCCGCGCCCTGAGTACTCCGCCGCGCAAGCGTGGTATCGCGTCGTGCGTTGAGGGTGGCTGTTCCCCCCAGGGCCGCCCGCGCCATCGCCTCAACCTCCGATCGGTCCGATCTTTCCCTCGCGCCGCTTGCGTTCTACGACAGCGCGCAGTATCATTTGGCGGCCCCACTCAGGAGAACACCGCCATGGGAAAGAAAAAGTACGCAACCGCCCCCGACCACCCCCCGTCAACGAGCCCCCGTGTTCTTTCGGTCGATGCCCTTCGCGGCTTCGACATGTTCTGGATTATCGGTGCGGATCACCTGGCCCGTTCCATTGGCAAGGACGCCGCCGAAGGCACCCTTGCCCATGGTATCGCCACCCAGCTCAAGCACGTTTCGTGGGATGGCTTCGTGTTCTACGATCTTATCTTTCCCCTGTTCGTTTTCATGCTGGGGATGTCCACCGTCTTCTCTCTGCCCAAATATGTCGAGCAGAATGGCAAGCGCGCCGCCTACTTCCACATCCTGCGCCGCTTTGTGCTGCTGTTTCTGCTGGGTGCCTTTCGCGACGGGGGTATCGCGGATCTCGCGGGTGAGAGTCCTTTCAGTGGCGTTCTCCAACGCATGGCCTGGTGCTATCTCGGCGCGTCGCTCATCTTCCTCAATGTTCGCACCAAAGGCATTGCCGCCATCTTCGTTGCCATTCTCGTCGCCTACTGGGCCCTGTTGACCTTCGTGCCCCATCCCGAGCTGGGCGCCGAGGGCACGACGTTCAACCGCAAGGAAAATATCGTAGACTGGGTGGACTACAAATTTCTGCCCATGAAGGAGGAAGGGCAATACGCCGAGTCCGAGGGACTACTGAGCACCTTCCCCGCGATCGCCACCGCGCTTCTGGGCATATTCGCCGCGCTGTTGCTTCGCGAGAAGCGCCTGACCGACTGGCAGCGCGTGGGGGTGTATATCGGCGCGGGCGTGCTGATGGTCGCGCTGGGATACTTGTGGGGGCTTCAGTTTCCCGTCATCAAGAAAATGTGGACCTCCAGCTTCGTGCTGGTTGCCGGCGGCTACAGTTGCATGCTGCTGGGCGTGTTTTATGCCGTAGTCGATGTCTGGAAGGCCCAGCGCTGGTGCGTGCCCCTGATCTGGATCGGCGCCAACCCGCTGATGATCTACATGTGTAGCGAGTTTATCGAGTTCGAAAAGATCGCACCCCGTATCGCCGGTGGCCCGGTGGCCGCGCTGTTCGGGGACTATTATGGCCCACTCTTTGTAAATGCGGTTGCCATTGTCCTCGTCTTTGCCTTTGCGCGCTTTCTCTACGTGCGGAAGATTTTCCTGCGCGTGTAGCCACGGCATCGCTTGTTCAAAACCGAATCGGGAGTTCAGCCCTGGCCGGGCTGAACTCCCGATTTAAGTTCGCAGCTACGCTCAGCTCAATTAATCGCCGATGGACTCCACGTTGATTATGGCGGGACCATCCTTGTCGGTGTTGAGCAACTGCTCGGAAACCGCGTCTTCGATGTTCTCCACAAACAGTGTGCGCAGGGGACGGGCGCCGAGGAGGGTGTCGAAGCCGTTCTCCACGAGGTAATCGCACACAGCCTTTGCCAGCGTAATGGAAACCACCGCCTCCGCGCTTTCGGGATCTTTGCAGGTCACCGTGCGAACGCCATCGTCGCCCACCTTTACTTCAAACCACTTGTTGCACTCGCTCCGCTCGGGCGGCAGGATAACCTTGCGCGCCAGAGCGACCCGCTCGCACAAATCGCGCATGAGCTTGTTAAGGATGTTGGACTGTTCCGCCATGCCCAGCGGACCGAAAACGAGCGGTCGGCCCATGCGTCCGAAAAGCTCGGGCGGAAGTCCGGGAACGGCCAGCATGGCCTGCTTCACGATGTCCTCCGCCGAGGGCGCCTCGTCCGCATCGCCTTCCGCCTCGTCGAGGAGGCGGTTGGCCTCGCCCTGAAGAATGGCCAGGGTCTGAGGCGTCAGGTTGGGCGTGGTGGACGCGATTTCCTGGAGGATGATTTTCACCACCTGATTTTGAACTTCCGCCGTGGCTTCGGGGTTGGCCGCAAGCCATCCCTTGATGCGGTGGCGCAGTTCGCCGAGTTGGGCGAGAATGGCCGCACCCACGTTGGTGGTGATAATGATTACCGTATTCTGGAAGTCGATGTTGCGTCCCATGGAGTCGGTCAATCGCGCTTCGTCAAACAACTGAAGGAAGATTCGCCAGATGTTCGGGTGGGCCTTTTCGAACTCATCCAGCAGCACCAGCGAATAGGGCTTGCGCCGTACGGCTTCCGTGAGCATGCCGCCCTCTTCCGCGCCCTGGTAACCCCGATCGGAACCAATCAGGCGGTTGCGCGCCGTCTCGGTGCCGTACTCGGACAGGTCGATGCGAATAAGGGCGTCTTCACTGCCGTACCACTCGGCCGCGATGGCCTTGGCCAGCTCGGTTTTGCCCACGCCCGAGGGCCCGGCAAAGAGAAAAACAGCCTGGGGCTGCTTCGGCGGCGTCAGGCCGACGAAGGCGCGCTTCATGGTCTTCACCACCGCTTTGATCGGCTCGGGCTGCCCAAAGACGCGACGGGAAAGATTCTCGTTGAGCTTCAGCAGCTTCTGGCGCTGATCTTCCGACATGTTCTCCACGGGGATATTGGTGCGCTCGGAAACGGCCTGGGCCACATGCACGCCCGTCACCGGGGGATGGTAGCCGGGCTCGTGGTCGGCCGTCACGTGATTGAGGATCACCATCGCGCCGGCTTCGTCGAGGATGCCCAGTTCGCGAGCGGGCGAGCGGACTTCACCGATATAGCGCCGGGCGAGCGTGTTTACCCGGTTCAGGGCCTCTTCCGTGTACTCCACGGTGTGGTGTTTGCCATAGACGGGCTTTACGCGACGCAGGATCTCGGCCACGTCCGCCGGGCTCTGCTCCGGAACGATGACGGGGCTGAAGCGACGCCGCAGGGCGCCGTCTTTCTCGATTGCGCGGAACTCGGAGAAGGTCGTTGCGCCGATGCACCACAGTTCGCCCCGCGCCAGGGCCGGTTTCATGAGGTTGGCCGCGTCCATGCCGCCGCTCTCGCCCGTCTCGCCGAGGCCCACCAACTGATGAATCTCGTCGATGAAGAGGATGACGGAGCCCTTGGCGTTTTGCAGTTCGCGCAACACGGCCGTAAGTCGCTGTTCGAATTCGCCGCGATACTTGGAGCCGGCCATGATAAGGCCCAGGTCCAAGCTGATAATCTTCTTGCCTTTCAGGCGCTCGGGCACCCGATCCTTGACGATATCCAGCGCGAGTCCTTCGACGATCTTGGTTTTGCCCACGCCCGGCTCGCCGAGCAGGATAGGGTTATTCGCCTCCTTCTTCAGGAGAATACTGGAAAGACGGCGCACTTCGTCGGCCCGCCCGATGACCTCTTCGATCCCGCCGGCGGCCGCCTTGGCGGTCAAATCATAGCCATAGGTCTTGAGGGCTTCGATAGAGGCCGCCGCCGCCGTCTCGCGACTCACCGCACCGGCCGGCACCTGCCGCTCGCCATCGAGAATGGAACTGGTGAGACCGAAATCCGTCGCGATGAAGGAGTCAATGGCGTGGGTGCGGTAGTCGATGATACCCGCGAGGAGGTCCTCCCACTCGATCTGGTCCCGGGTCTTCATCTTGGCGTTCAAGCCCTCGATGACGCGTTCCAAGCCGTGGCCCGGTTTCGCCGGCCGGTTCACCAGCAAGGTACAGAGTTGGTTCAGTTCCTCAGAATACTGACCCTTGGCCACTTTTTGCTTGGGTAGATTGCTGATAAACTGATGGTTCAACGCAACCCGGAACTCGCCGAAGGTGCGCCGCTCCTTGCCGTCATCCCCGTCAAAGAGCTTGCGAAGCGAACTCTTCTCCCGGTCCATGGCATCGACCCAGAGCAGGTGTTGAAAATCGATGGGTCCCAGCCCCAGCGCCCGAGCCTTGTCGAATCGCTGCTCGCGGGTAAACCTGTCAAAACGATCTTCGTCCAATGTGGGCATGAATAAGAGCTCCCTGTGCGGTTACGTGGTGCGGTTCCCGACCCTTCGGCAAGCGAACAACTTCCTCAGTTTTCGCAGCGCGAGTCCATAGACTAAGAAAACCAGAGAGCAAATGCAAGATGTATATTGCGCGACAACCTAGCGCAAGGCCGCGTTCATCTCCACGATCATCTCCGCGATGGCGCGTCGCTTCTTTTCGAGCACCTCGGGGTCGCGGGTAAAACTGACGAGGCTGGGGATAACATCCTTCAAATTGTACGCCTCGGCCGCGCGCTGGAGCAGGGCTTCATGCCCCGGCTGTGCGAGGAGCTTGCGACGACGGTCGTTGAACACCGCGAGATAGTCGTAGTCATCGATCCCGTCGCGGATATTTTCCCAGCGAATGGAGTTGATGGGGCCGTTTCTGTCGGTGTAGACGAGGAAGCCGTCGCCGTTGACGGGGGTCACGTCCACCAGCTCCTTCCAAGGGTCGCCGCCGCCGCGATGGTCGTTAATGCTGCGGTAGTGCATACCCCGTACGCCGAGGGCCCAAGCCTGCCAGAAAAGGATTCGGTGATCGATGGAATCGAAATCCACAAAGAAATTGCCATAAGGCCGGGGCGGGGTCTGGTCTACATACCACCACACTTCGCCGCCCGCGCCGATGCGCTCGAGCACGCGGGCGTTGTTCACCGTATCAAAGACGGGCGCATGGACCGCCCAGCGCTCCAGGCCATCCGGAAGAAAAGGTTCCAGTCCGTACGTGGTGATCATAACGGGGATATCCGGCGCGGCATCTTTCCAGGCCTGGATGCCCTCCATCACGCGGGGCCACGCGGGCCGGGGCGGCTCGTTGGCCAGGTGCACGAAGGCCCGGTCCTGCAGGCCATTTTCCACGACAAACGCATTCGCCAGTGCGAGCTGATCGACGTGATTCAGCAGGGTCTGGGGCACGCTGATGGTGGAAACGCCCGCCGGATCGGCCTTGGCCAGTCGGGCCTTGTAGGCCGACAGCGCCTTGCCGTAGTCGGGCTGCTCCGAAGGAAAGGGGATAGCCGAACGAAGGGTTACGCGGTGCCTGGCGGCATTCTCAAAGAAGAGCCCTTCCAACTGAATCTGGGACAGTTTTCCGCCGTAATTCTTATGGTCGCCATAGGCCTGATCGGAGTCGAAAGCGAAATCGGTCTTGAGCATCGGGCGTGAGGGGAGCTTGAAGCCGAAGACCTCCACTTCGAGGAACAGCTCCACGGGCGAGAGGCCGTCGCCCTCGATCTCCACCAATCCCGTGTAGGTACCGGGCGCCGTGTCCTCCGACACGCTCAAGGTGAACCACAGGGGCGTCGTGATGCCGCCACGCGCGTTGAAAGGCTTGTAAGGCACCAGGGCATCGGGCCAATACCCCGTGGGACCTTCGAAGTGGCTCGGCACGGCGATGTGCTGGTAGTGTTGCGTGTAGATTTTAACGGCATCTGAAGGAATGCGCGCGTCGGAATCGCTGGCTACGAGATCCTGCACGGCAACACGCACGTCGTTTACGTTGGTCTTGTCTTTTGGCCGGATCGCAAGCTGGAAACTCTCGGACTCGCCCTGCGCGAGGGCCACCCGCACGACGGGGTCCACGGGCCCATCGGGCTTTGCGACGTCCTGGGGAAGGACCTTGCGCAGGGACGGCTCGGCCCAGATCGTCACTGGACCTTTCACCGCCAACGTGCGGGCCATGCTGCGGGGTTGCTGGTCCAGCGCGTGGGGCGCGTCGGTCCAGGCGCGGAAGGGCGTGGCGGAGGCGTTACCGACGTCAAATCTCGTATCGATGCCGCCGTGTGGGGAACCGGTCTCCTGGCCCAGTTTCAGGGACTTGCCATTCTGAAAAACCTGGGCCAGCACTTCGTAGGCGCCATTGGCGGGAGCCTTCCACTCGTAGCTGCAGCGGGCGAGCTGGCTGGGGGCCAGATCGAACTGTTTGCGCGGCAGGGTCCATACTTCGCCGTCGGTCGCCTTGATGCGGGTGTCGATCTGGAGTCCCGGCATCGGTTTGATTGCGGACACGAGCATGGTCAGCTTCCCATTAACGTAGTCGATTTGCATGGCGAACTCCTCCGTGGCGAAGTCCACATGCTTCAGTCCGCGCACCATGTTCAGGCGATACTGGGTGGTCCAGGACTCTCCCGGACCGAGCAGGAAGGGCACGAAAGCCGTCTGCACGCTCATCGCCTTGGGAAACTCGCCGTCCTCGTCCTTCACATAGGGTTGAACAAGGTAGGAGTGGGTATGGTTGGCGTTGAAGACGACATAGAGGGTCTCGTCCTCCACGGGGTCCGTCATGGCAAACCAATTGCGCGAGGCCGGCAGATAGGCCGTGTGCTTCGGCTGCACGATGCCGCCGCGCGAGGGAACGTCGAAGCGATCCAGCTCGCTCACCGTGCCGCCCGGCGTGACGTCATTGCGCACCCAGGGCGCCACCCACTGGCGCTCCTTGCCGTTGTTCTTCACCGTCCAGGTGACGCGCACCGAGGCCTCGTCCGGTATCAACTCCATTTTGCGGATGGACTGGAGTCCCTGGATATTCGGGCCATCGCAATCATAGGTGTACTGCAAAACGGGCCGATCAGTCACGGAGTCCAGCGCCTCCATGCGTTCGTTCAGACGTCGATTGGGCACATAGAAACTGCCCACGCCGAAGCCCTCCTGCAGCAATCCATCGCCCCCGGCCAGGTTGGTGGGTGTGGCGACCAGCCCGAAGGTGTGAAGCGCGCCGCCGCCGTCGGGGCTCATCCCCAGTTCAACCAGGTGGCCCTTAATCTCGATTTCATCGTCTATGACTTCCGCGGGAACGGCCAGCGGAGCAACCAGGAGCAAAAAGCAGAAAAAAACGCGCATGTTGTGCCTTTACGGGGGAGAATTCGGAAAAATGCTGGAAAGGGCCATTGTAGTGCAGCCCGGAGGTCGGATGCATCTTTGTGATGGAGGGGATTGGCGTCCGAATGCCGAAGTCACGACCGATTGGACCGACGTGACCCTATGGGTTCCATCCGACCGAGAACAAAGCAACCTGCGGCCAGTAAAAGCAGCCCCACGGCACTCAAGCCGCCCCCGAGCCGCAGGCTGAATGGTGCGAATTCGAAGGTCACGGCGTGATGACCCGGAGGCACCACGCAGCCCATGAAATCGCCGTAGACCCGCTCCAGGGGGACGCTTGACCCGTCTATCGCCGCGCGCCAGCCGGGGTGGTATCGCTCGGAAAAGATGAGGAGTTGAGCGGTGTTCGTTTGTGTCGCGAAGGCTACGTCACCGGGATTGTCACGCCTCCAGGATACCGTACCCGGTTCACCGGCCTCCAGGGCGAGTGCGTGCTCCGTGATGGCGATGCTCGCAATATCGATCTGACCGCTCAACACCTGCGCAGGTTCGCCCACCCTGGACTCACTCACGAATCGCGCGCGGGGAAGGGCATCGGCGTGCACGGTCCATGCCGTCGCGTGGAGGGGACGCTTCTCCCAGCGGACGCCCGCCAACCGCCTGGTGACGTCCGCGTTCGGATCCAGTTCCCATGCGGGGGGCAGTCCAACATAACCGAGATAATTCGGAAGGCCCAACTGGGTGAGCCGGGCAACGCGCCAGTTGCCGTGGGCGCGAAATTCCTGAGATTGTGCTGGGTTGAAATCGGCGGGAAGTTCCGGTCCAATAGCTAATTCCAGCGCGGAAAGAGATGAGGACCGTGGGGTGTGGTTGCTGACAAAGGGGAGCCCGTAGAACCCGATATCCAGCATCGCCACGACCATGAGTGCCACGAGACCCGAGGCCGGACGGCGCGTCGCGTAGTACAGCAGTGCGGCGACAAGGGACATCAAGAGGGGCCCTGCAAGCAGCCAGCGAATGTCGCGGGTGAATGCCTCGCTGAACTCCGCAGGACCTGTGGCGCGCAACACGAGGACCAGCGCGAGTGCGGCCCAGCCCACGGCGACAGCGATAGTGATTGACAGGACACCCCGCTTCCCTGTATCCCGGTCTTGCGTCAATCGGGTGGCGGCGAGCGCGGCCATTGCGGCAAGGGAAAAGTGGATCAACACGATGTGGCGGGCGGAACAGCGAAAGGAGCCGACCACGGGCAACTTCGCGAGGAGGGCGTACAAGCCCCCGTATTCACCCAGGCCCAGCACGAGGGCGAGAACCACCTGCGCCCCCAGGAGAATAGCGAGGCCGCGTTGCCGCCCCGATCCGCCGGGCGCCTGGATCAGAAGCCAGAGGCCCAGGAGCACGGGCACCGTACCGGTATAAAGTCCATATTCGTGGGCGGGCACGCCATAACCCATTCGATTCTCAAACCAGTAGGGTCCGATCCATTGCAGGAGATTCAGGGGATGCAGTGATCCGCTGCGCCACGCCTCGGCGTTGTCCTGGCGCAGTGCGGTCTGGAGCACATCGAAGGTCGGTACGATTTGGATACCCGCGACCAAAAGCCCCACGAGCAGCGCAAGGGCCAGCATCAAGATTCGCCGCGTGATGCCCGCCGTGCGCAGGTGCGCCAGCGTGTACAGCCCGAGCGCGAGAAGCGTGAACAGCACATACTGGGGATACCCCAGGAGCAACTGGGAAGCGGCGAGGAGCGCAAGCGCGGCCCAGGCTTTGCGCAGCGCCCGACCGTCGTCGGACTTCAGGAGTACATCCGCAGCCAGCAGCATCCAGGGAAGGTGCCCGATGATGGCGATGGCCTGCATGTGCATGAAATGAATGAGCGTGAAGCCGGAGAAGGCGAAACCGTTCGCGCCAAAGAGGGCGGCGTACCACGGGAGCGACCAGCGGCGCAGCAAGGCCGCCATGCCGCCATAGGCGATGAGATAGCCGCTGACAAATTCGAGATTGAAGGCCCAGTCCAGCGGGAGGGCGCGGTAGAGAAGCAAGTGCAATGGATGGAGCATACCGCCCTGACCTTCGCCGTGGATGTAGTAGCCGCAGAATTGGTCGGGCCACCAAAGGAAGCTCAGGCCCTCTTTCAGGCAGTGGCTGTAGAAGGCACGGACGGGCAGGTGATAGGCCCCGAGGTCGCTACCGAGGTAAAGGTTTCCCCGCATAAGGGGGTAGAAAAGCGCGGCGGCAAACAACAGCCCCAGGGCACTCGCGAGCAGCGCAAGCCTGGCTTCGCCCGCACTTCGTTCGGTCTGATGTGGGTTGGCTTCAGCATCGGTCATGGTCGGGGATTATAGGCGAGGGCCGACGGGGGAGCAATCTCAAGGTTGACGAAACCGCGCCTCGGTCTGCTACCATCGCCGGAGCCGGGCTGTGGAAGGCCGGAGAGAGCCGCCTTTCCCCCGCAACAATCCCCCTTTGGCTATTCTGGAGAGGAATTCCCCTTATGGTTGACATGGCGCGTGTCTGGCCCATTTTGTGTCAGTTTGGCATCGGCGGGTTGTTGGGACTCGTCGGCCTCTGGGCTGGCCTTTCCAGCGGCTATCTGGACCTGAAGCTGGGCGACCACCGCAAGCTTCTGGGGGTCCTGCTGGGCGGCTACGCCCTCCTCCTCTTCTTCTCCTGCGCCTTCACCTTCTGGCTGCCCTTTGTCGGCGGGGAGGTCACGCCATGATCGGAACCCCCCTGGACGTCGCGGTCCTGCTGATTTACTTCGTCGCCGTGGTGGGCTTCGGCGTCTTCTTCGGCAAGTACAGCACCACCACGAAAGACTTTTACCTCGGCGGCCAGCGTTTTGCCTGGTGGGTCATTGCTTTCTCCGCGACGGCAACCACCGTCGGCAGCTACAGCTTCGTAAAGTACAGCGAGGCCGGCTTCAGCTACGGTATCAGCAGCAGCCAGACCTACCTCAATGACTGGTTCTGGATGCCCATCCTCCTGCTCGTCTGGCTGCCCATCATCTATTACCAGCGCGTCTACTCCGTGCCGGAATACTTTGAGCGCCGATTCGGACGTATCCCCCGCGCCGTGGCCACGACCATCATTCTCATCTACCTCGTGGGCTACGTGGGTATCAACCTCCTCACCCTCGGCGTTGCCCTCAACACCATGGTCGGCTGGAACATCTTCGCCGGAGCGGCCCTCGCCTGTGTCGCCGTCACCTTCTATGTCTTCGCCGGAGGCCAGACCTCCGTCATCATGACCGACCTCGTACAGGGCATCACGCTCCTCGTCGTGGGCGTCGGCATCTTCCTCGCCGGCGTCGCCCACGTCGGCGGCTTCGTGGATTTCTGGGCCCTGCTCCCACAGTCCCACCGCTACATCTTCTCCGAGTTCAACGCGCCCGACAAATTCAGCTTCATCGGCATCTACGCCCAGGATGGACTCGCAAATTCGGGCGCCTTCGTGCTGATGAATCAGGGTATCATCATGCGCTTCCTCGCCATGCGCAGCGTCAAAGACGGCCAGAAAATGGCCATCTGCTGGATTCTGATTCTGTCGCCCCTCGCCGCCATCACCGTGAGCGGCGGCGGCTGGGCTGCCCGGGCGCTGGTTGAGAATGGCGATCTCGAAGCAAAGGCCAACGAGGCCTTCATCCTCGCCTCTCACTTTCTCTGCGGACCCGGCGTATTCGGCTTCGTCCTCGCCGCGCTTATGGCCGCCCTGATGAGCACGGCGGACACCCTGATCAACGCGGCGAGCGCGGTCTTTGTGAACGACATCTACCAGCCCTATATCAAGAAGGGCGCGCACGATCAGCACTACCTCAAGGTCGCGCGCCTGTCCAGCCTTACCGTGGCGGCCATCGGCCTTGCCCTTGTCCCCGTCTTCCAGGGCGACACGGTCTATCAGGCCCACGCGAAATTCACCGCCGCCATCACACCGCCCATCGTCATGGCGATCCTGCTCGGCATCCTCTGGAGGCGCTACAACGCCCCCGCCGCGTTGGCTACCCTCATTGGCGGTAGTCTGCTCGTGTTCCTCTCCACCCTGGCGCCCTTCGACGGGTGGCTGCTGAGCGCCTTCTCCTTCGGCATGGGCCCCGACAGCTACGGTTTCACCCGCGCCCTCTTCGGCCTGGTCGCCAGCGGCGCCCTCGGCGTCGTCGTCGCCCTCGCGACGCGCCCCCAGCCCATCGAGGCCATCGCGGGCCTCGTCAACGGCACGCAGCTCCACGCCATGGAGCAGTTCAAAGGCGGAAAAATCAACCGTCGCGAAGGCAAGCTCGTCTACCTCACCGTCGAATCCGACCCGGCCCTCGAAGGCCAAGAGGTGGTCCAGCTTTCCAGCGAACACCTCCACACCCTCGCCGCCGAACACGGCGATCTGCTCTACGTCTGCGATCAGCGCTGGTGGCTCGGCGGACTCCACAGCATCCACCTCAAGGCCGCGGATCCCGGCAACGGAACCACCGCGCGCATGGCTCCCGAGTTTATGGCCTCCGCCCACCTCAAAGACGGCGACCGGGTCTACGTCGAGAAGTTGTTTTAGGTCCCACGGGGACAGTATCTGGCTGGCATTGCAGCCTGGCGAGAGCGGAGTGTTAGACTCTACTACTTCGAGGACCTACCCCCGTGGCCCCCCGCAAGCGGGGGGAACCACACGTGTCAAAGTGAACCGCTTGGTCCACCCGCTTGCGGGGGGAACCACACGTGTCAAAGTGAACCGCTTGGTCCACCCGCTTGCGGGGGGGTAGGGGGGGTAAATCCCACAGCAAGCTTCATCATAGCCATTGCCACCGCTCGCCCCTGCCGTCCCCGCAATCGAGCCTCGCAACCTGCGAATATTTCCTCCCCAATTCGGGTATACTCCCACAACGAACGATGGGAACAAACGACGAGGGAGAAACCTCATGATCCAACCCCCGACCCTGCCGGAACTTATCGCAAAAGCGGACGCCCTGCAACTCAACGACCCCGACGCCGCGCTCAACTTTACCGCCCGCCTCCAGCGCGAACAATACGGCTGGACCCGGCCCTTCACCGAGCGCGTCGTGCGGGAATACACCCGCTTCCTCATCCTGGCGGCAATTTCCGACCGCCACGTGACGCCCAGCGAAGCCGTGGACCAGGCCTGGCACCTCCACATCGTCTACACCGAGTCCTACCATGAATGGTGCGACGCCCTGTTCGGGCGCTACCTCCACCACGGCCCCACCAAAGGCGGCAAGGCCGAAGGCGAGCGCTTCGAAGGCCAGTATGAATACACCCTGGCGCTCTACGAACAGACCTTCGGCGAGGTGGCCCCGCGCGACATCTGGCCCGATGCGAAGGAGCGCTTTGCGCGACGCAATCAGGGCGTGTGGCTCCAGCCTGCCCGATTCTGGGTAATACCCCGGGTTCGCGCGAGACGTGTCGTCGCAGGCACATTGGTCGCGGGGATGCTGTCCGTGCTGGGCCTCGCGATTTCCACCGGCCACCCTCCTCTCTTTCTGGATACCCACGCGCAGCGCACCGAAGCCGTTGACAAGGACTCAACAAAGGAACAGGACACGTTAACGACACCCCAGGTTGCCCTGATAACGGTGTGTGGGGGAATTGTGCTTACTGGCGCGCTGGTTTCCGTAGCGGGAGCCGCACGAGGAAAGCGCGAGGGCAAAGATGGTGGCGGTGGCGGTGGCGGGTGCAGTTCCTGGTTCGGTTGCGGAAGCAGCGGCGATGGAGGATCGGGTTGTGGAGGCGATAGCGGGTGCGGAAGTGGTTGCGGCGGTGGTGGATGTGGCGGCGGGTGCGGCAGTTGATTCGTGCGGCACAAAATGAGAACTTCCTCCGGCGACAAATCCCCTGCACGGGACAAGAAGTCCCTTGCCTATCGTGTAGTCATATGTATTTCGGCGGTATTGGTCGCAACAACAGAAGCGCCCATGGTTCCCGAAAGTCTCGGACAGGCATTTGCACAGTCGAGAGATAATGACCACCCTCCACCTCGTGAACTGAGTGCCGGATGGGAGCTACTGGGAAGGGCTCTCGTCGTCTATTCTGTGGTACTACTGTCCATCGCCATACTGCTCGTTGTCGCGCATCGCTTTCACGGCAACATCTTCGCCTCGGAGGAGGAGCAACGCACGCGGGATGAATGGAATAACCCCCGCAACGATGATAATAGCTGGTGGTGAGGGTAGGGCGATACGATCTAACCCTATTCCGAATTCAAGTCCCAACGGATCGTCAGTGGATTGTGACCGGCGGAGATTGAATGTCATGCTGCGTATCATATCGACTACGATGAGAGAACGACTCCTTCGGTGTAGCTCAATGCTCTTCCCTATGGCCACCGCGCTGTTGGGGATGGCGATTATTGCATCTGAACACGGCGGTGTCCTGTTTCCTTTCGTCGTAGCACAGGCCGTGACGGATTCCTCCGAGGCTCCGCCCGACGTCCAATTTGAGTCCCAGATCTCGACGGAAGGTAGCGTATCGATAGTTATTTTCCTGGTCGCGGCGTTCCTCCTCGTTCGATGGGCTTTGCGCGAAAAGCGCCAACCCGGAAAGCGCTATCACCGAAGTTTTGCCTCGTTGTGTGCCGAGGACTCAGACAAAAGACACCGTTACCGACCCGATCTGCGCGTTCAACAGGAAGATATGCCCGAAAGTGGCGGCGACGGCCATGCGGGAAGCGACTGATGGGCGTAGCAGATGATCCTCCCACAGCCCCTCACCGGTCTGTGGGAAGAATTTTCCGCTCGGGCCGTCGAAGTCGTATAGCTGACGGAAGAACAAGCGTGTCTTCTCGCTTTCGCAACACCCACGCCGAAAGAAGTCTGGACCTGACGAGGCCGACTTGTGTGACGCCAGAATCGACCATCTCATTCGTGCCCATCCGTCCAACCCGTGGTCCAGAGCTCTTTTTCTACACCGATTACATAGTTCCGCACGGTTGAGAGAATGTATATTCGACTGTCCATTGCGTCCGGCCCAACCCTCTGCTACAATAGCGTCATGAAACAAATTATACACATCGCTCTGATTCTTGCCCTGGCTGCCCACGGTTGGGCTGCCGGCGCGGTTTCCTTTGCCTGCCGCATGTCGGGCGAAGTATCCAGCGTGTGTTGTTGCGCCGCGGAATCCCAACCCGCGTGCGATGTCATGGATGCCTCCCGTGCCTGCTGCGATGTGACGGTGACTCAGGCTGCGGCCAATCCCGCTGCCTCCCGGCCTGCGAACCCCGGACCGGAAGACAATCACCACCCCGCTTGGACGGCATCCGTTTCCGTTGCGGCTCTATTGCTGCCCAAGATGCCCGAAGGCTTTGCCATCGCCATTGCTCAGCAGGATTCGACATCTCCCCCGCCGTTGATCCTGCGCACCCAGTCTTTCCGCTGCTGATCCTCGCTCCCCGCATGCCCCATCAGGTGTACTATACCTGTACGGGTTGAATGCGGTCGAAACCTGTTCCCGAGAGGATTCCGCTCGCGTCTGACACCCGCATCAGGGCTCCTCTCCCGATCACCCCCTTCGATCTGGAGCCTCGACCATGAATCCAATCAAGAGCCGCAGCGGTCTTCCCCCCGCTGGTCACCGTTCCGGCGGTATTACCCTTATTCTACTGGCCATCGCCTTGCTGGCTGGCATCGCCCTTGGCACGCGCTGGGGACAACCCATCGCCCATCACCTGGGCCTGCATCGGGAGGGTGCGCCAGAGGCCGCCGCTGAGCCCGGTGGAGAATCGACCGCGCAACTCTGGACCTGCAGCATGCACCCCCAGGTAATCCAGAAAGAGCCCGGCGTCTGCCCCATATGCCACATGGCCCTGGAGCCCCTTAAGCAGGGTCCGGGCGCGACCCACACCAGCGGCGCGGTTCAGATCGACCCCGCCGTGGTGCAGAACATGGGCGTGCGCACCGCGAAAGTGCGGATGGGTCCGCTCTTTCGCGAGATCCGCGCGGCGGGCTTCCTCAA
Organism: Candidatus Hydrogenedentota bacterium; assembly: GCA_016791475.1. NCBI lineage: Bacteria > Pseudomonadati > Candidatus Hydrogenedentota > Candidatus Hydrogenedentota bacterium. Next base: position 71,155 of record JAEUWI010000010.1, on the reverse strand, counting down.
AGAGGCCGAGCCGAATGTCCACGAGGTCAATCTGCGCGTTTCCGGGTGGATCGAAAAACTTCACGCGGACACCGAGGGCATGTACATCGCGCCGGGCGACCCGCTCTTTGAGTTGTACAGCCCGGAAATTCACCAGGCCATCAGCGAGCTGATCTCGTTGAAAAACCGCGAGGGCCACGGCCAGGCGCTGGCCAACACCAGCGCAAAACGACTGGAGTTGTGGGGCCTGACGCCGAAGCAAATAGCGGACTACGCCGAGCGCAATGAGGCCCCGCGCACGGTCACGATTCTGAGCACGGCGGAGGGCCATGTGCTCGAAAAGATGGTGTCGGAAGGCGCGGGCGTGGAAGCGGGCGCGACCCTCTTCAAGATCGTCGATCACGATCTCCTATGGATGGACATCGCCCTATTCGAGATGGACCTGCCCTTCATCGCGCTGGGGCAGCCGGTGACCGCCTCGGCCGATGCCGCGCCCGGCGAGCCCGTCACCGGTGTGATCGATTTTATCTATCCCCATGTGAACATGGAGACGCGCACGACGTCCGCTCGCCTCGCCATTCACAATCCCGGCATGCGCCTGCGCCCCGGCATGTACGCCACAGCCCGCCTGGACGTCATCCTCGGAGACGACACGCTGCTGGCGCCACGCGAAGCGATCATCAACACGGGCGCGCGTCAGATCGCTTTTGTCGACGGGGGCAAAGGCCACTTTCAGCTCAAGGAACTGCAACTGGGACATCAGGGGAGCGATGGGTATGTGCAGATCCTCGCGGGCCTGAATGAGGGCGACGCCGTGGTCACGAGCGGCCAGTTCCTGTTGGACACGGAAAGCCGCCTGCGCGAAGCGGTTCAGAAATTCCTGACAAACGATAGCGCCACGCCCATGCTCGATGATAGCGCCGCGCCGCCCATGGAAGAGGTCACTTCCGAGACCACGGAGACATCGCCCGAAACCGATGCGCTCTATGTGGAGTATCTCAAGCTCAGCGCAATCCTTGGCGGCGCGCCGGGCGAAGACAAGCCCCTCGATCTTAAGCCCCTCATCGCGGCGGCGGAAACCCTGATCGCAAATGAAGCCCACCCCGCGAGGGACGCCACGGCAACATTGCTTGGCGCCGCGCAGGCCATGGACGATCAACCCCTGGAGGTGCAGCGCGAAAAATTCGGTCCCCTGAGCGACGCCATGATCGCCATCGCGGGTCAGTTTGCACCCTCGGGCGCGGTCACGCCCAATCTCTTCATCATCCACTGCCCCATGGCCCCAGGCTCGTGGATTCAGCCCGGCGAAGAAGTGGCCAACCCTTATTATCGCGATGAAATGAAACAATGCGGCACCGTGGAGCGCGCCGTCCCGGCCATGGCGGAGGCCGCGCCATGATCGCCCATATCATCCGACTTTCCATGGAGAATCGCCTCCTTGTCGCCATGCTGACCGCGGCGCTGGTGGCCATGAGCATTTGGAGTGTCTTCAACCTGAGTCTGGACGCGATCCCCGATCTATCCGACGTGCAGGTCATCGTCACGACGGAATTCCCCGGACAAAATCCCCAAGTGGTGGACGATCAGGTCACCTATCCACTGGCCAGCGCCATGCTGTCCGTGCCCGGATCCACCGCCGTGCGCGGCTTCAGCATGTTCGAGCAGTCCTTCGTCTATGTGCTCTTTGAAGACGGCACCGACATCTACTGGGCCCGAAGCCGCGTGCTGGAATACCTGAACTTCGCGCGGGATCGCCTGCCGGAAGGCGTGGAGCCCAAGCTGGGGCCTGATGCGACGGGCGTGGGCTGGGTTTACCAGTATGTGCTCTATCCAGGCTACTACTCCCCGGACCATCCCGCCGGTCTCTGGCACGATAAGGAACAAAACACGTGGTACGCCGACCCGGAGAAGGCACCGGCGGACCGAAAGAAACTCCTGGAACGCGTCCGCGCCTTCGAAGAGCCCGGAACGTGCCCGATCACGGGCAAGGAACTGCTTCCCGCCAATCAGGATCTCGCGCAGCTCCGGAGCCTTCAGGACTGGTATCTCCGCTACCCCCTGACGGCGGTGGATGGCGTGTCCGAAGTCGCGCCCATTGGCGGCTATGTGCGCCAATACCAGGTCGTGCTCGATCCGCAGAAGCTCCAGGCCTATAACATCCCCCTCGGCGAAATCAGCGAAGCCATTGAAATGTCCAACAACGATGTGGGCGGTTCCGTGGTCGAGCTGAGTGAAAACGAGTATATGGTGCGCAGCCGCGGCTACCTCAAGGGCCTCGACGATCTCGCCAAAGTGCCCGTAGGCCTCGGCGAGGGCGGTGTTCCTGTGCTCCTGGGCGACGTGGCCACGCTTCAGGTGGGTGGTGAAGCCCGGCGCGGCGTGGGCGAGTTCAACGGCATCGGCGAGGCCGCCGGCGCGGTGATCGTCGCGCGCTTCGGTGAGAATGCGTACCAGGTGATCAAGGACGTAAAACATCGTCTCTTTGAATTGGAAGACGGTCTGCCGCCCGGCGTCAAAGTGATCCCCACCTATGATCGCTCCGCGCTGATCAACCGCTCCATTCAGACGCTCCAACGCACGCTGATCGAAGAAATCATTGTGGTGGGGCTGGTGTGCATCCTTTTCCTGCTCCACGCCCGCAGTGAACTGGTGGCCGTATTCGTCGTGCCCTCCAGCGTTCTGGTTGCACTCCTTATCATGCACCTTTGCGGCATCAACGCCAACATCATGTCCCTTGGCGGCATCGCCATCGCCATCGGCGTGGTCGTGGACTCCGCCGTGGTCATGGTGGAGAATGGCCACAAGCATCTGGATCGGGATGAAGACGCGGTCAAGCGCGGCGAAGCCCCGAGGCCGGGATTCGACATCATTCTCGAAGCGGCCCAGGAAGTGGGCCCCCAGCTCTTCTTTTCGCTCCTCATCATCACCGTGAGCTTTATCCCCGTCTTTGCCCTCGGCGGAGAAGCGGGAAGACTCTTCCATCCCCTGGCTTTCACCAAGACAGCCGCCATGGCCGCCGCTTCGATCCTGAGCATCACGATCATCCCCGTGCTCATGTACTACTTCATTTCCGCGCGTGTCCTGCCCAAAGAATGGGGCTGGCGCCGCAATCTGGCCATCACCCTCTCGGCCATGTTCGTGCCGGGCGGCATGTTGTGGCTCGCAGCGGGCTACTCCGAAGAATTCGCGCCGTGGCGGCTCCACATCGCCATAGGCTGGGCCGTGCTTGCCGGCATGCTTCTGGTCCCCCAGCGCATCATCCACGAGCAGCACAGCCCCATCAGCAACATACTCCAGCGCATGTACAGTCCCCTGTTCCACTTCTCGGTTCGCTATCGGTGGAGCGTGGTGATCATCGCCTTCATCGCCCTGGCCTCCACGTGGTATCCCATGACCCGAATCGGGTCCGAATTCATGCCGTCTCTGGACGAGGGTGATCTGCTCTACATGCCCACCACCGACCCGAGCATCAGCGTCATGAAAAGCCGGGAACTGCTGCAGCAGACCGACAAGATGATCATGACCTTTCCCGAAGTTGTCTCCGTCCACGGGAAGATCGGCCGCGCGGACTCGGCCACGGACCCCGCGCCCCTTTCCATGATCGAAACCGTGGTGCAGCTCAACCCCGATCGCGAAGCCTGGCGCAAGCGCACCCTGAACCAGTTTCATGACGGCTGGCCCGAGATCCTCCGCAAGCCATTTTATCGATTCTGGCCCAGCGAACGCCCCATCACGATGGAGGAGTTGAAGTACGGATGGATCGACGCGGACGGTACGCAACACGCCGGACTGAACGCCGCCACTTCGTTGCCCGGTGTGGCCAATGCGTGGCCCTACCCCATCGAGAACCGGATAAACATGCTGGCCACCGGCATCAAGACGCCCGTGGGTATCAAGATCATGGGGCCCGATTTGCAGGTCCTCGGCGACCTCGCGGAGCAGGCCGCCAACGCCGTTCGCAATATACCCGGAACCACCAGCGCCTACGCGGAGCGCACGCTCGGCGGCTACTATCTCGATTTCGATATCGATCGGGAAGTGGTGGCGCGCCACGGCTTGACCGTGGGCGATGTGCAGGACGTGATCCAGACGGCCATCGGCGGCATGAACATTACCACGACGGTGGAGGGTCTGGAGCGTTACCCCCTCAACCTGCGTTACGCCCGCGAATTACGCGATGACCTGCCCGCCCTCGAGCGGCTGCTTGTGCCCGCGCCCACGGGCGCCCAGATCCCCCTGGGCCAACTGGCGAAAATGCAGATTAACCCCGGAGCCCCCATGATCCGGAGCGAGAACGCCCAGCGCACCGCCTGGATCTATGTGGACGTGGCGGGGCGCGATCTGGGCGGCTACATTGCCGAAGCGCGCGAGGTGGTCGCCCGCGAGATGAAACTGCCTCCGGGTTACACCCTTGTATTCTCCGGCCAGTTTGAGTTCTGGGAGAAGGCCATACCCCGGCTGCTTGCCGCCACCGTGGCCACCTTCGTCATCATCACACTGCTGCTGTATGTAAGTTCACGAAGCTGGTTCCGTGTGGCTGTTATCGTCCTGGCATGTCCCTTCAGCATGATCGGCGTCTTCTGGTTCCTCTATGCGCTGGATTACAACCTGTCCCTCGCCGTGGTCATTGGGATCATCGCCCTCGCCGGTCTCGACGCGGAAACAGGCATGGTCATGCTCCTCTACCTGGACACCAGTTTCGAACGTTTCAAGCAGGAAGGGCGCATGCGCAACAGCGAAGATCTCTGGGCCGCGGTCTATGACGGCGCGGTCATGCGCATACGGCCCAAAGCCATGACCGTCGCGTCGGCCTTTATCGGTCTGGTTCCGCTGCTCTGGGCCGAAGGCACCGGCGCCGATGTGATGCGCCGCATTGCCGCGCCCATGATTGGCGGCCTTCTTGTGGGCTTCCTGATCGAACTCGTCTTCTACCCCGTCATCTACTACATCTACATGTCCATCAGCCAGCGTCATCACTGGAACGAAGAAAGGACGGAGGCCCCATGAGCAACCTAAAACTCGTCTCTCTGTTGATGATCGCCGTATTGGCGGCGGGCTGGTCAGATGCTCCCCGCGCCGACGAAGCATCACCGGAGGAAGCGCCCGCGTTTTTCGCCGGCAATGAGGAACTCCGGGGTTATCTGCTGGAAGCAGCGGAGAACCACCCGCTCCTCAAGGCGCACTACGAAGACTGGCGCGCGGCGCTGGAGCGAATCCCCCAGGCGGGCGCGCTGGAAGATCCCATGTTCACCTACACTCAGTTCATCGTCACCGACGAGAGCTATTTCATGGTGGATCTGGAGCAGAAATTTCCCTGGTTCGGCACCCGAGCGGTGCGGAAGGAAAAGGCCGCCGCCGAAGCCGAGTATTGGCTGGCCCACCTGCACGAACAGCGCAACGCGGTGTTTCGCGAAGTGAAGATGGCCTACTTTGACTACGCCTTCCTGATGGAAGAGCTTAAGTTGGTGGGTCATCAGGCGGGCATCATGGCGGAGTCCGTCGAGGTGGCCCGCGCGCAGTATGAGTCCGGCTGGTCATCCGAGGCCGAAGTGCTCCGGATGGAGCAGGAGTTGGCGAAGATGAACAATATGCGAAGCGAGCTGGAACAGATGGAGCCCGCGAGCCGTGCCGCGCTGAATGCGGCGTTGAACCGTCCCCAGGACGCGCCCATCGCCGCGCCCCAGGCCGCCGAGTTCCCCCCGGAGCCGCCCACCCAGGAATCTCTCGAAGCCGCCATCAAGAGCAACAACCCATCCCTGCGCATGTTCGATCATACCCTCGATGCGGAGGAAAAGGACGTGGAGTTGGCGCGGCGGATGAAGTACCCCGACATCACGATCGGCGTCGACTACGCGCTCGATCGCAACATGCGTGCGGCCCGAACCGACCCCTTCGAGCCCGGCCGACTTCAGACTTACCGGGACCTCGGCATGATTGCCGCCGGTCACGAAGAGTTCACGGGCGGGACCGCAATCGACCTGTATGAGACCTTCAAGTTCAAGGAAACTGAACGGGGCGTGACCGACGAGCTGACCGTCTCGATAGGCATCAACCTGCCGATATGGAAGAAGAAGATCAGGGCGGGCGTTGCCGAGAAGGAACACATGGCCAACGCCACCCGCTGGCACCAGGAGGATGAACAGCGCATGCTCGCCACCGAGGCAAGGGAGAATTCATTTCAGTGGAATGACGCCACCCGGCGCATGGCGCTCTATGGCGAAGATCTGCTCAAGCGCGAAGAGACCATCCTGGAAGGCTTGCAGGCCGAATATGCTTCCGGCAGCGAGATGGTTTCCATACTGGAGATGCTGGAAAGCATGCGCAATGTTATGGAATTCAAACTCGAACACCTGCGCGCCGCGAAAGACAAGCATCAGGCCGCGGCCATCCTGGAGTATTTGATCGGCGCGCCGTGGTGAGGCTTCAGGCTTCAGGCTTCAGGCCCGAGTCAGCAGACGGGCCCCATACGACCCATTACCCCAGACGCAAATAAGCCCCCGCGCGGATGCACGTTCCGCGCGGGGGCCTTCTTAATACCCCGGGGCTACCGCCGTCCCAGATTACCGGTCACGGTTCACCTGTGCGGAGCGGCGGCGTCCACCCAGACCGATAGCGCCCAGCAGGCCGAGCACCAGCAGAGTGTCCCCGGCCCCCCAGGCTCCAAAGTCGCCGTCACCACTCGCCACTCCGCATCCCGGCGCTTTTCCTTCACCCTCGCCCTCACCTTCGCCCTCGCCGCCGGTGTTGCGGATGATCCGGCCATTGTCATTCTCCAGAAAGGTCACCGTGGCGGGATTGAAGTTCACCAGCGACGAAAGGTCGATAACCGTCCCGGTACCGCCGGCGAGAAAACTCACGAACTGGCCGAGCGGCGCTGTAATGGTTGTGAGCCCCGACAGGTCAATTTCCGACCCGCCCGTCGCACCCGTCACATACCCCAGCCCGAGACATCCGGCGTTGGTCACGGAATAGGTCTGCAATCCGGAGACATCGAGAAGCGCACCGGAACCGCCCGCGGTAAAGGGAACGCCCCCTTCGCAAATGTCCCAGGTGTAGGTGCGGAGTGCGGAAAGATCCAGCACCGACGCCTCACCGGCCACGCTGGTCACGACGAAGGCCACATTGCGCGCCGAAGTCAGCAGGGGCGCGTCCAGCGAAATAACGCCCGCCCCCGCGAAGGACGTGGGCTCGGTCGTCCCCTCGACCACCGCCAGCTTGGGGACGGTCAGTGCGGAGTCTGCGGCCAGCAATACGAAGGTATCGCGCAGGAGATTCAACTCCGGCAAGGTCAGGCGGCCCGTCGTGGGGACGGTGAGTCCGCCGCCGCTCATGACTTCCAGGCTGTCGAGGGACAGCGAGTTGTCACCCGAGGGGGATAATAGACAAAAATTGGCCTCCGTCACGGCATCGGCGGTAAAGAGACCGCCCGCAATCGTGATGGTCGTATTGGACAGGCTTTCCAGAGCGGGCAATTGCAGATCGACATCTTCCCCGATGATAAATGAGGTCGCCAGCAGAGAGCCATCGTCACCTCCCGCGATCGACTTGAGATTGGGGGCCGACAGGGCACCGCCGAGCACGAGGTTGAAGAAAAACTTCTGTTCGCCCGGCGCGGAAATGGTCTCCAGGGAGGCGAAATCCACCAATCCCCCCGTGCTTACAAATATGGATTCGGCCACATCTTCACAGGATGGCACGTCCACGGACAACGACACGACGCCCGAGAGATCCAGCACGGAATTCGCACCGCTCACGAAAATGATTTGGCCCGCTTCGCACTCCGCCCAGGCATAGGATGTCGCCTGGGACAAGTCGAGGAGGGCGCCGCCCCCCACGCTCAGGCGGCCGTTGTCGATGTTCGTCGCCCCCGTGGCCGTAAAGCTGGCCCCTTCCCCGGTCACGGTAAACAGCGCGCCACCACTCAGGGTGAAGCTCCCGTCGATCTGACGCACGTCGGTCACCGTAACATTTGCACTGCTGATAACGACATTGTCGCCCTGCGCCGGAACCGTGCCCCCACTCCAGTTGTCCCCCACGTGCCACTGCCCGAACTCCGGCCCCGTCCAGGACACGTCCGCGCCGTGCGCCGCAAGCGCCGCCGCACCGAGGGCCAACAGGGCGCAACCCCGCGCCAGGCCGGACGATAAGCGGGCGGATGAGTGCCCGGAACACTGACGATGGATTTGTAAACGTGATTTCATGTACTACCTCTCTTTCACTGCGGATCCCCTGGATCCCGTTCTAGCCGCCTGATGGCCCACATCAGATATTGTCCGTGCAGTATAGCCTTCAAACCGGACATTATCCATTCCCATTGAGTACAACACGGCACGCGACCATTTCATGCCCGGCGTCGGGCCATTTCCTTCAGGAAAAGACCGGAGCCGAAGAGAGTGTACGCAGGAATCGGCCGGGGCAGAAAAGGTGTGCTATTCCATTAACTGCGCTCGTCAATAAGGCAATTACGCCGTGCGGCGTAGTGCAAACCGAAACCGCAATCCCAAGAAATTCACCCGGATGGTTCCCGCGATTGCGAGATCCGGTCGCTTTCAACGTATACTCTTCCAGCGGTATTCCCGGATCAACCTCCCATGCATGACAACGCCACAGCCCCCGAAGACATGGTCGCGCTCTCTCTGGTCGCCGGCGCGGGCAGAAAGACCGTGTACAGCGCCCTGCGACTGGCCGCACGGCTCCGCCGTCCGCTGAGCGCCCTGTTCGGCGCCCCCCTCCGGGAACTGCTCCGCGACGCCGCGCCCGGAGAAGAAAACGCGGTGGAGGCACTGACCCGATGCGGCGAGCGGGAAACAGCGCAGGCGAAGTGGCTCCTGAAATGCGCCCGAGACGGCGGCGTTGAATTCGTAAGGGCAGGCTCGCCGGGGTATCCCGCGTTTCTCACGGTGGCCCTGGGCGATCAGGCGCCCCTCCTCCTCTTCTACCGGGGAAATGAGGCGTTGCTCGAATCGCCCGGTGCGGGCATCGTGGGCACGCGAAAGCCCACACGCGAGGCGGGTCGCCTGGCCGCCGCGTCCGCCGATCTTTTCGCGGGCGAAGGCATACCGGTGGTGAGTGGCGGCGCGGCGGGAGTCGATCTCGCGGCCCACGAAGCCGCATTGAAATCCGATGGTTCAACCATCGTCATTCTTCCCGAGGGCCTCCAGATCTACGATCCCCCATCCGTATTGCGTGCTGGCGTGGCGCATGGACAGGTGCTCCTGGTCAGTGAATTTCTACCCACCGATGGCTGGCAGACCCATCGCGCCATGACCCGCAATCGGACCATCGCCGCGTGCTCCGCCCTCGTGTGCGTGATCGAGCCCCGGGAGAAGGGCGGAAGCATGTTCACGGCGGAACAGGCCCTGATCGGCGGGAAGCCCGTCTTCTACTGGGGGGGCGCCTGCCGGGATGGCGCGCTCCGTGGCCGCCAGGGCGCCCTTCGCCTGACCGATGCCCGAGGCGGGCTCCGGAAATCCGCGCTGCTCAAGGCCGCCCAACTGGAGAAAGCGAGGCCGCCCGAGCAGATTGGCCTGTTCGACTGAGACGCCGGTGAATGTCTTGGTGATCCGGAATGTGCACCTACCGTTCCGTGATCTTCGTGCCACTCCGCCGCACGATACGCGGCCAGTAAAACCCGCGCTCCCGGTTGGCGACGTCTTCTGTGGAAAAGTTCACGGCCTCTGAAGCGCGTCAGCGCTCCCGACTTTGTGGGTCGCACGTGTGCGGGGCGATTATGGGGTCGCTGAAGGCGGTGCGGCCTCGACAGGGCCCGGGGGCGCCAGCCAGGTGGCGCAATAGTCTTTGGGTATTCGCTCCAACTGGAAAAGCGTGGCGATGAACTCGTTGTTTTCGCCCGCGCGCCTGGGGTTGTGGAACTCCCAGACGACTTCCTTGTCGCGGGTGACTTCGATGGCGCGGCCGGGTTCACTCACGGTAATGAGTGTGTTGCCGTTGGGCAGGCGATCAGCGAGGCTGGACGTACCCGAGTAGAATTCGGTTTCCGGTTTGCCCTCCCGGCCGCCGTAGGACCAGACGAGGTTGCAGGCGGGGAAATCATACTCCAGCACGGCGGAGCGCCACTCCCCCGCTTCCGTTTTTCGGGCGCTGTTGTGAAAGAGGAGCCAGTTTCCACTCGGAAGAAAGGTGGGCTGGTGGATCTGGCGCCAGGGGTGGCTCCACGACCAGACGACGGCGCCGGTTTCGCCGTCGACGATCCATACGGTGCTCTGAAGGGGCGAACAGCAGAGGATGTTGCCTTTCTTCAGGAGGGGCGAGATTGCCGCAAGGGCTCCGTCAAAAACTTCGATGGTGTTGGTGTGAAAGCTCTCGGCGTGGGTGTCGGTCCTGGCGACGAGACGACTCCGGACCTTTTCGTGGATCGCCTCGCCCCAGGCGCTTGCGGCGAAGGCCCCGAGCATCGAAAAGCGTGCTTGCGTGTTGCCGGCGGGATCGAGTGTCACAATGGTGTCGTCGATAAGCGTGATGGTGGGGTGAAACTCGGGCTGGATGCGAATGTCCTTGCCGAGGGTGTAGACCAGGCCCTCAGGCGCGACAAAAAGATCGTGATGAGCGTTGTCGGTGCCGTCGCTGGCCCACAGGAGCCTAGAGTCTTTGTCGAGTTTGAGGATGCCGTGGGGATCGCAGACGGCATAGAGATCCCCGTTCTCCGCAAGGTGCACGCGCCGCCAGTAGTTGCGGCTGGCTTTGATCGGATAGTGAGCTACGGCATCATAGCGCCAGGTGTGAAGAATGGCGCCATTCATGTCGACGAGACAGGCTTCGGGTGCGTGGCCGGAGATGTAGAGGTTATAACCGTCCATGGCTTTGGCGGCGTCATAGGCCGTGACGCCGATCTGTTCTGGTGCCGCGCTCGATCCGCCGAGATAGCCGATGGCCTCCAAGGCTTCGAGGTCGGCCCCGCTGAGTGCGGAAGCGGAGTCGGGCGAGGGCTGGGGAATCTTGCGCCAGGCGCCCGGGGGCTCGGAGTTTTCCTGGGCGGAAGTGCCGACGATGGCGAGGAGCGGCAAGAGCAGCAAAGTGACAATCCGCATTGGGCGTCTCCACGGGGGCCTGAGTCCTGCATGACCAGCGGATGCTCGCCATGGGATCAGGGTAGCAAGGTGGAGGAAGGGGACGCAATGTTGCCATTGGAATTGCATCACGGCGATCATCCAGAATACTTTTCAGATCCGCGTGATGCTGAAGTGTATTGTGGGCAGCAAAGATTGGAGGCGTGCGGCTATGTTCTGGGAAGGCGATGAACCCCCAACCGAGTATTACTTTCAGGATTTCAGGTCCAGCCCTGGGTGGCTCAGAGTCGCGCGCTGGTACAACTTTGTCGCAGGCGCCGTGGGGCTGCTGATGCTGGTTGCGGGATTTATCGTGACGGTAAAACTCCGCTCGTGGCATGGCGGGAGCCTTCAGGTTACAGGCGGCCCAATCATGTTGACAGGATTGTTGGCATTGACGTGCTCCATCCCTCGCGTTCGAACCAGCTACTACATTTTTGCACCGACTACGTTTAAGCTCAGGATGGATTCCATGAAATTGGGCTTGCGAGGACTTTCCGAATCGACCTTTCGATTCATGCAGGAGGAGATCGCTTCTGCGACAATATCGCACGCAACCCATCTCTGGCGATTTCCCATGAGGCGCGAATCGGTAGTCAAAATTAGGTACTCGCTTCTGGATGGTTCCCGGCATGGGCATGAATTATTTTTGAAGTCCTGGGATTCCGTTCCAATACCGGCGAATCAATTGCGGGAATACCTGGTGTTTCTGGGCGATCTGGAGCGCTGCCTCACAACCGACCAGCTTCCGGACAAGTCGGGGTTGGCGCAGGCGCGTGAAGCGATTCAGCAATCGCTGAATCGACTGGGGGAAGATTGCTCGACGCCCGGGGACATTTTGAGCGAGTGACGCCAAAATCACAGGCGGGACCCGTCTCAGACAGATGCCGTACACTTCTGGACCTCAATTGAAAAGCGAGCGATGGCACAGGATTTCGGCTTCAGGAGTGCAATGATTCGCAGCTTCGTAGAGGTTGCCATAGCGAAGAATTGGTTGCACAGAAACGCTGGGCTGACGATATGCAATTTGCGTTCACGAGTAGCGTATAATCCCGTAGACAATGGGACCGAGGCCATTGCTGCGACAATGGATCCGAAAAATGGCAGGAGCGGCACGACTGTCATTGCTACTCCCATCACCTGCCCCCCCGCCCCCCGCCATCGGGGGAAACTTTAATGGCAAAGTGAATCTCGTGGACCACCCACTTGAGTGAGGGGCGGGGGAATCTAGTCATTTCTTCTCTCGCATGGGTGATGCGGAGCGCTCGGAATGGCGGCCTATGATGCGTAGCCTATCTCCAGTGATGCGATTTCTCCGTCCTCAATCTGAAATCGAGAATCCAGGATCACCGGGCTACCGTCGAAGTTGCCGGAGACTTCCATACTCACCACCTCATGTTCACCATCGACCAGGCTTCGGACAGGTTTGAGTTGAAACCGGAACTGATCCATCGTATCGGCGAGCCAGGATTCTATCGCCTTCGCGCCGCGATGGGTTGCCCCCTCATCGTGTACTACGGCCTCCTCGGAAAAACTGGCCAGGGCCGATTGCACATCGTGGCGGTTGCAGGCCTCGACGTACTGCTTGATTGCACCGGTGAGTTCGATGGTCATGGTTTTTCTCCTAGATTGTGGGGATGGTTCCACCGTCGATGACATATTCACAACCTGTAATGGATGACGCTCGATCCGACGCGAGAAACGCGACGAGCTCGGCGACTTCGTCCGGGCGATTGGGGCGGCCCAGGGGTATTCCTCCGAGCATTTCCATAATCGATTCGCGCGCGGTGGCCGCGTCGCTATTATTGTGCTCCGCCATGCGTTGAATCATGCGTTGTGCCGCATCGGTCTCGATGAAGCCCGGTGCGACGGAATTGACGCGGATGCCTTTTGGGCTCACCTCCTTCGACAGGCCCTTGCTGTAGTTGCTCAGGGCAGCCTTGGCGGCGGCATAGGCCAGGGTCGAATCGAACAAAGGCAAGGTCCGCTGTATGGATGAAATGTGAATGATGGCGCCTCTTCCCCGGGCGATCATGGCGGGCAGCAACGCGCGGTCCAGACGCACGGCGGGAAAGAGATTCTCATTCAGGTTCTGCTGCCAGATCTCGTCGCTAACGGTGGCGAAGCCCCCGCTCGGTGCCGAGGATCCACCTACGTTGTGAATGATGATGTCGATGCCCTGAAGCTGTTCCATGACCTGATCGACGACGGCATTGCAGCCCTCGAGCGAGGAAAGATCCGCCTGGATAAAGTGGGCCCCCGACGCGGAATCGGGTTCCTGACGGGCGGTGACAACGAATGTCGCGCCCCCCCGGAGAAAGCGGTCCGCGATAGCCCGCCCCGTGCCCTTGGTTCCCCCGGTTACCAGCACGCGCTGCCCCTGGAATTCATCTTCAATAACCCTGGTCTGTTTCATGGCTCTTTCTCCGGTAGCGCTTCCAGTGCGACTTAATTTTAATACAGAACTGTTTTAAAATGCAATAATAACTTTACGCACCACGTAAGTTCCTGCTATAATTTCACTAAGGACTCGCATTACGATGTCGTTCTGCATCGTAATCATCGAGTTTTGCCCGCAGAATTTCGATTGGAGGCGCGCATGAAGACCCGCAAGGGCGAGAAAGAGAAACTGAAGACGGTGATTCTGGACCGGGCCATCGCCTATCTGAAGAAGCACGGTCGCGGCGAGGCGGGCACGGATCAAATCATGAAATACGCGGGTCTATCGCGCGGCGCGCTTTACAGCCACTTCAAATCCAAGGACGATCTTTTTGCCCAGGCGGTTTGCCACGATCTGGCCCGCCTGGAAGCGAACCTGGCAATGCGATTTGAAGTGGAGGGCTCCGTCGCACTCAAAGGGATGATAGAAGATCATCTTTCCGAACGCAGTCTGACCGATGTTGGGTCGAGTTGTGCATTTACGTCCCTGAGCACGGACATGCAGCGGTGTAAGGCGGGACATCGCGCGCTGTATGAGCAGCACATGATCCGGATCTATGGGATGTTCGCCGCCGCGCTTAAGGATCAGTTCCCCGATGATCCACCGGAGGAAAACCTGGCGAAGGCCATTAACTTATATTCGGCCCTCGTCGGCACCTTGACCATGGCACGCACGATCAGCGATCCCGCTTTGGCAAGAAAAACGCTGGAAGGCGGCAAGCGCTATCTCCTGGCGACTTTTGTACCCCGAAGTTTAGAGAAGACCGTCACCCATGACGCTTCGGGTCACCCATAGATCAAGAAAATCAGGTCCGAGCTTTACCCCCCTCCCCCCCCCCCCGCGAGCAGGGAGACCTTACTCACAAGAACGAACCTCCTGGTCCCCCCGCTTGCGGGGTGGTACGGGGGGTACGTTCCAGTGTTGACGGTAGTCATCGCATCTCTCTTCGCGGCCTGCCTGTTTATTTCCAGAGCAGGCCCGCCGGTTAGGGTGCATGACTCGTATTTTTGCGCCTAGTGTGACGCGAAGTTGGCTTTGCCGATTCGGCGTCGTGGGGCGACCCTGTCCCTATGGGGTTTATATCTTCACGAAGATCTTGCGTTGTTTCATCCACCAGGCGAGTCCGGCGATGGCTCCGTAGAAGGCGATGAAGAGGGGGATGCCGGTGGCGCGGGTGAGGCCTTCGATTTCGAAATCTTCGAGGGTATTGAGCACGAGGGACTGGAGGATGTAGATGAAGAGGGGGTTCATGCCGAGGGCGGTGAAGGTGGGGATTTCGAAGCCGACTTTATCGCAGATCAGATAGAAGATCAGCAGGGTGAGGAAGCAGAGGCCGGTGGACCATAGGGGGAAGGGTGCGGTCATGAGGTAGGCCGTGGTGGGCCATTCGGGTTTGGCCTCGCCCCAGGGGATGTGGATGAGGTAGCCCGCCACGCACAGGCCAATCCCCCACGCCAGGCAGCCGCTGATGAATTTCTTTTCATCGCGCGCGGCGAGGAGATCATAGGCGAGGGAGCCGAAGAGAAGCATCATCACCCAGCTCAGAGGTCCAAGCGGACCGCCATTGAGGGAGACCTCGAAGAGTTCTTCCCACTGGGGAATGGCCCGGATCAACAGGGGCACGGGCGCGGCGTTGTCGCCGGTGAAGCTGATGGCGCGAGTGACCCAGTCGCCGTAGATAGTCCAGGAGAACATGGCCTGATAGATGCCAAGGTAGACGAAGGCGGCGCCGATGCGGATGGCGGGAGCTTTGTCGATGAGAAAAAGGGCCAGCAGTCCGCAGAGGCCAATATCGGTGAGGGCGTCCCAGAGCCATCCGCCGTAGATGGTGAAGCCGATGAGAACGAGGACGGTGAATCGCTTGGCCATGGCCCAGCGCGCTTCGGAACTACCGACTTTTTCGGCGCGATTCAGCCAGGAAAGGCGCATGCCCATGCCGACGACGAAGAGGAAGAGGGGCGCGATGGTGTCGGCGTAGGAGAACCAGTCGCGGTGGTGGCTGATCTGCTCGGTCTTGAAGTTGAAGTAGCCGCTGGCGTTGACGACAAGCATGCCGAAGATGGCGTAGCCGCGGAGTTGGTCAACAGCGGTGATGCGGTTCGGGCTGGCAGACGGTTTTTCGGACATGACAGGGCCTTTCATCGGATTGCACCGGGCATAACGTGACATATTGGCACGCCCCAATACAATGACCAGCGGGGGCGCGATCAGGATTCGGGCAGTACACCCATGAGGTCTCTGCCGATGCTTGCAAAGAATTCGCTATGACCGGTTGCCTGGTTGTAGCGGCCGGTGACGGTGTCGAAATGACTCCAGCCGGGCCAGACGCGAATTTTCGCGGGGTCGGCGAGGGTGTGGGCGTTGATGAGGTCGTGATCGAGCTGGATCGGCGCGCGGGGCAGGGTCCACCCGGCGACTTCGCGGGTCTGATAGATGAAGCGGTCCTCACGGCCGTCGAGCATGAGCTGGCTCTGAAGGGGAATGAAGCCGTCGCCCACGCGGTAGGGGCTGAGGGGCCAGTCGCCCCCTTCAGACGCCACAATTCCCATGAGCACGTTTGCGATGCGGAGGCCCGTGTTGTTGATGAGGCTCTCCCCGGTAGGTGTGACGCCGTCGTCGGCGCGCCGAAGCATATCGAACCAGCCCCGGTTTCTGTCGAGGTAACTGCCGTAGAGGAAGCACTTGTCCGCATAGCGGTCGCCCCGGGCGCGCGGAGTGATATGCTCCAGGCCGCCGCACCAGGTGCCCAGGGGTTTCTGGGGCTCGAAGGTGGTATCTTCAATGCCCGGCAGGTTCCGCGCCCCGGTGACGTTGGCGTCGCGGGCGGAAAGAACGCGCTGGCTTCGGCCGCTGTCGCGGGTCCAGGTGGTGAATCGCGCATAGGGGAGGCCGCCCGCGCCACCGGCGTCGTAGTTGCCCCAGCCCATATCGAGATCGCACTGGGACCCGCTGGAGAAGAAGGTGGTGGACATGATGTTTTCAACGAGGCGCTCGTCGATGCCGGGATTCACCAAACCGATGCGTGAGGCCGTGTGGCGCATCCATTCGGGCGTGGCCCAGGGGGTGCCCATGTTGGGGCCGCCGATGAGGATGGCCGCCAGGACGCGGTCGCCGTATTCGGGATAGTTCACCATGAAGGCCCGGGCTTTGAGGGCACCGTGGCTGTGGGACATAAGGGCGATGGGACCCTCTGCCGGAAACCAGTAGCGCTGGCCTTCGGTTTCGACACCATCCACGGCGGCCTTTTCGAGGAGGCGATAGAGGTAGGCGATGATACTTTCCTCGAAGCGGGGACAGGCGGGATCAAAGCCGATGGGCGCGTCGATACCGTCGGTGTGCTGGATGTAGTTCCAGACCTGGTAGTGGCTTCGAAAATCGGCCGCTTCCGGGCTGAAGCGTACCCAGTGGATGAACTCGTGCCAGCGGTCGATGCCGGTGCCGTGAATCAGGAGGAGAGGAATGGGGCCGTTGGCCTCGGCGGGGGCTTCGCGGACGACGCGCCAGTACCATTTCAGGGCGGGATCGTCCACGGGCTCGGGCGTCTCGGGAAAAAGAAGTTTGCCTTCGCCGGGCGCTGCGGGCTGGTGGACGACGAAGCGACCGGGTGCGCGGACGGCAACCTTCAAGTAGTCCCCCACGCGCTGGGAGGCCTCGGCGGGCTCAACGAAGAGGCCCTTTTCCACGCGGCGGTAGACGACGACCTCGTTGCCATCCTGGGGCAGTGGAACAAAGAGGTGGAGGGGATCGGGGCCCTGTCCGGAGACTTCAACATAGTGCGCAATACGCGCTCCCTCTGGAATCTCACCTTGGAGAGAGGCGGGATCGATATTGGCGAGCGCGATGCCTTTCCCGGAGCCGATTAGTCCCGAAGTCGTGGTGGCGCGCAGGCCGAGGGTGTCCGCCCAGGCCGCCTGGGCGGCGGCGACGGAGGGTCCCTCCCCCTTGAGCGTGCCGCGAAGGGCCGCGTCAATATCGGTGACGGCCCCGAAGAGTTGGAGTAGACCGAGGAGGGTCGCGTTCAGCATGCTGGGATTCGTTCTCCGAAGGCTCCGGTTCCACGATGAATATGTTTGCGGCGAGGGAGTACTATAGACACGGAAGAAATTTGACGCCATTATGCCACTTGCGGACATCGGACCGGTAAGGGGCTGGCTGGGGTATGAACGCGGCGCTTCGCCGCAGGAGGGCGTAACTCATGAAGAACTTGATAATGGCTGGCGGTTGGATTGTGGCGATGGTGCTGGTGGCGCTGCTCGTATTGCAGCAGCAAAAGCTGTCGTCGCTGGTTAGCCAAGTAGCCGAAAATGATCGGCTAACGGCTTCACTGGCGGAGTCATCCGCGAAGGTAGCCGCACTGGAGCAACAGCAGACGACGCTGCAGGAGAAGATTGCGACATTGGAGAAAGGCACGCTTGCCGGAAGTGTCGAGCCGGAGAGCGCGAGCCCGGAGATCGATCCGACCGCCTTGCTCAAGGGACTCTTCAATGCGGGTAAAGACGCCTCGGCAGGCGATGGCGCGGCGCCGGCGGAAGGCGACAAGTCGGCCAATCCCTTCGCGGCGATGTACGAGGGCGAGCGGGGCCAGGCCATGATGGACGCAAGTCTCAACATGGCGGTGGACATGCAGTATGGGCAGCTCTTCACCGAGCTGGGTCTTGACCCCGAGAAGGAGGCGGCCCTGCGGGAGGTCATTTCGAATCACCAGCGTGCGGCCATGGAGGGGGGCATGGCGATGATGCGGGGCGAGCAGAAGGCGGAGGATTTGACGATGCCCTCCGAAGAAGATCTGATGGCGAGCGTTGCGGAGGTGCTGGATGCGGATGAACTTGAAAAGTTCAACGCCTATCAGGAGGCGCTGCCGGAAAAGATGCTGCGCCAGCAGATGGAAATGCAGGTGGGCATGTTTGCGGGTGGCCTCTCAGAGGAGGCGCGTGCGGTGACGGTGGACATTCTGGTGGAGAATCTTCTGCCGCCCGATGGCGACAATGGGATGCCGGGAAGTGCGGAGGGCATGAACCGCATGGAGGAGGGCTTTGAGAATGCGCTGGTGCAACTGGACGAGGCGCTGGCCCCGGAAGACGCGGCGCGGGTGCGACGCTTCATCGAGCAACAGCAGGCGAGTATCCGGATGTTTTCGGACATGATGAAAAAGCCGGAAGACGATCCGGCGGCGCCGGCCGCGCCATAGGCGTTCAGGCATGGATACCCGTGATTCTTGAAAGAGAGTCAGCCACAAAATATCGCAGAGAGCGCAAGGAGAGTATAGTCTTTGTATCGCTCGAATGGCTGAAAAAAGATCTTCTCCACGAAGGCACGAAGCACACGAAGAGAACAGAGGCAACGGCTTTGCGGGGATTCGGAGGTCTTTCAGTCACTGTTGGCGAAATTTCTTCCTGATAAATTGCACGCAAAGGCGCGAGGGCGCAAAGACAATTGATAAGTGAACTCAATTTGATCTTGCTTGGACTGCAGGGGTAATCAACGTTGAAGAACGCGTTCTTCCCTCTTTTTTCTTCGTGCTCTTCGCGGCCTTCGTGGTGGAAGATGCTGTTGCGTCCAATACCTACTTCAACAAGCCACCGCGTCCCGAACTGAGGCGGATCCCCTGAACGATCATCTTGAGCTCTTCGGGGTTGTCGGATATCTCGACGGCGGTGTCGATGGTGATGAGGTCTTTCTTGATAAGCTCGTGGAGACTCTCATTGAAGCTGATCATGCCGGAATCGCGGCCGTTGCTGATGGCGGTGTCCATCTGCGTGATACGGTTTTCCTTGATGAGGGCCTTGATGCCGGGGTTGGTGAACATGATCTCGCAATTGGGCACGCGACCGCCGCCGCTCGCCCTGGGGAGAAGGCGCAGGCACATGATGGCGCGCAGGTTCATGGCGAGCTGGGCCCGGACCTGATCGTGCTGGTTGGAGGGGAATAGATCGATGATGCGGTCGATGGTCTGCATCACGTTGGTGGTGTGGAGCGTGCTGAAGACGAGGTGACCGGTTTCCGAGGCGCTGATGGCGGCCTGGAAAGTTTCGAGGTCGCGCATTTCGCCCACGAGAATCACATCGGGGTCCTGGCGCATCACGGCCTTCAGCGCGGAGGAGAAATCCTTGGTGTCGATGGTGACTTCGCGTTGGTTGATCACGGCGACGCGATCGCTGTGCACGTATTCGATGGGGTCTTCGATGGTGACGACGTGGCAGCGTCGATTGGAATTGATATGGTCGATAATCGCGGCCAGTGCGGTGGACTTGCCGCTGCCGGTGGTGCCGGTGATGAGGACGAGGCCGCGCTGCATGGTGGCGAAGCGCATGACCGACGGGGGCAGGTTCAATTGCTCGAAGGTGAGGATGCGGTTCTTGATGCGGCGCATGACCAGCGAAATCGTGCCGCGCTGACGGAAGATGTTGACACGGAAACGCCCCACACCCTTCTCGGTGAAGGCCATGTCCAGGTCGCCACGCTTCATGAAGTAATCTTTTTGCTCGGGACTGAGCAGCACATTGAGGATGCTGTCAATGTCCTCGTTCTGCAGGGTGTCGCCCTCCTGGGCGCCCATGAGGCCGTCGACGCGGAAATAGACGGGGCTTCCGGACTTGAGATGGATATCCGAAGCGTCTTTCTGCACGGCGCGCTGCAGCAACTTCACGAAGGTGGCACGATCCATCATTTGTTTTTCTTCTTCATGCGGTTCCGAAGAAACGCGGGAATGCCAAGATCCTCGTCGGGTTCAGGCGCGGCTGGCTTGCTTCGGGTCGATTCGTCGGGAAACAGGAATTGCTCCTCCGGCGGCGCGGGCATGGGGGCGGACTTTTCCTCCGCGGCCAGTGCGGCGGCGGGCTTTTCCTCCTTGCGAACGGTCTTGCGGCGCTCCCGGTCGGGGAGGGGCGGCGGCACCGAGGCCAGGTAGGTCTTCTTGCCATCGGAGGAGAGAAACTCCTCGGAGACGCCTTTGGGGAATCCGGCGGCGATGACGGTCACCTGCAGTTCGGGGCGCTCCTGCTCGTCGACTACGGCGCCAAAGATGATGTTGGCGTCGGGGTGCGCGGAATCCTTCACGGCGGTAACGGCCTCCTGGACTTCGCGCATGCCGATGTCGCAGCCGCCTTTTATGTTCACGATAACGCCCATGGCCCCATTGATGTTGGACTGTTCGAGGAGGGGGCAGACGATCGCTTCCTGGGCGGCGCGAATGGCGCGATCTTCGCCCTCCGCGGTGCCGATGCCCATGAGGGCGCGTCCCCGGGCCTGCATGATCGTGCGAACGTCGGCAAAGTCGAGGTTGATCAGGCCGGGGATGGTGATCAGTTCGGAGATGGCGCGGACGCCGTTGTGGAGCACTTCGTCCGCGTTCTTGAAGGCGTTCAAGAGGGACATATTGTTCTGGCAGAGGGTGGCGACGCGATCATTGGGCACGACAATGAGCGTATCCACGTGTTTCTCCAGCTCGGCCAGGCCGCGGAGGGCCAGATTCATGCGCTCTTTGCCTTCGAAGCTGAAGGGCAGGGTCACGATGGCGACGGTGAGCGCTCCGTTCGAGGTGGCCTCCTGGGCGACGATGGGCGAGGCGCCGGTGCCGGTGCCGCCGCCGAGACCGGCGGTCAAGAAGACCATATCGGCGCCGCCGAGGACTTCTTTGATGCGCTCGCGGTCTTCTTCCGCGGCGCGTGCGCCCACGCCGGGCTGGGCGCCGGATCCGAGACCACCGGTGAGTTCCACGCCCACCTGGAGGCGGGTACCGGCGGGCGAATTCTTGAGGGCCTGGGCGTCGGTGTTGATGGCGATGAAATCGACGTCCGACAGGCCGGCCTCGATCATGCGGGTGACGGCATTGCCGCCGCCGCCGCCGATGCCGCACACCTTGATGACGGCGCGCTGGTCGAAGGATTGAAATTCATCCGATATGGATACGGTCATGTAGAGAACTCCCCGTGCTCAGGGCGCCATGGTAGCACCCCGTTAAAGTCCGGCTCAACTAGGCCCATGCGGGCAATCATCGGCATACCAAGTCCTGATCGAAACGCAAATCGAGGTACTCCTGGCAGGGCAACAGGCCGCCCTTTTCCTTCCAGAGAATACTGAGGCGTTCGGCCTGCTTCTTATAGTCGCTGCGGCCCCAGCGCACTTCGTAGGGGGCTTCGTCCCAAATCATGGTGAGGTTCATGGGGCCTTCGGCGGAAATTTCCGAGAGGTTGACCTCGGAGGCGATGGGCGCCTGCGAATAGGCCTCCCAGAGCTTGAGCGCCTCCTGGACCGCGGGCTCTTCGAGGCGGATACCGGCGCTGATGACGCCGAGTCCGGGCGCGTTGGTGATGAGGGGCTCGAGCACCGGCGCGCCCGGATCGCTTTCCTTGAGCACGACGCCGTCGCGATCAATCAGGAAGGCGCGGCGGCCCGCCAGGAGCGTGGCCGCGGCCTGGCGCTCGGTGAGGTGGATAATGAGGGTGCTGGGCAGTTCCCGCTGCACTTCGGCCGACGCCACATAAGGGATGGAGGCCACGCGCTTGGCCACGGCGGCCTTGTCCAGAAAAAGGAGGCTGTCCGCCGTGGTGATCTGGGTGGCGGCCACGACCTCCTCCGAGCTGACGGCGGTGTTGCCGAAAACAATGATGTCCTGGACGCGGTAACGGGGCGAGTTGATGGCGAAGTGATAGAAGGCGTAGACGAAGAGGGCGACGGCGAAGACGCAGAACCCGGCCTCGACAAAGAATACGGACTGGCGCAATCGCCGGCGAAACCCGCCGGAGCGGCGCCTTCCCGTCATGTGGGCGGCGACCAATGGCATCATCGATCTCCCAGGGCCGCGAGGAGCGGCTTTGCAATTCGGTTAATGTCGCCCGCGCCCAGGATGAGCACGAGATCCCCTGTTTCCAGGGCGGGCGCGAGCGCGCCCGGCACGGTGTTCATGTCCTTTATAAGTTCCACGTGGGGTGCGCCGAGGCGGTGGGCCGCATCCACGATCATACCGGCGTCGACGCCCGGAAGTGGGGCTTCGCGGGACGGATAGATCTCGGTGACGATGGCGCGATCCAGCGCGGAAAGTACCCGCGCGAAATCATCGCAGAAATACTTGGTCCGGCTGTAGAGGTGGGGCTGAAAAACGGCGAGCACGCGGCGGGGCTTAAGCCAGCGCACGGCTTCGAGCGTGCTTGCGATTTCGGTGGGATGGTGGGCGTAGTCTTCAACCACGGTTACGCCACGCACTTCACCGCAATACTGGAGGCGGCGCCCCACGCCATCGAAGTGTCGAATGCCGGCGGCGATGGCGGGAAAGCGCATGCCGAGACAGAGCCCGACGGCGCAGGCGGCGAGGGCGTTGCGCACATTGTTTTCGCCCAGCGCGTGCACGGTGATCGTGCCGAGGCGGCCGGTCTCGGGCAAGCGCTCGTCATAGCTGATCACATCGAAAACGGTGGCCGCGCTCTTCAGGCGATCCGCGATGGAGGCTTCGGGATCGGGATCGGCCAGGCGCACGTTGGCCGCCTGGAGAGAGTGGCCCTCGCCGAGGCCGTAGGTCAGCGTGATACTGTCCAGGTCCTTGACGATCGAGGCGCAGGCCGGATCGTCCCCGCAGAGGATGGCGTAGCCATAGAAGGGCACGCCATTGCAGAATTCGGTGAAGGCGCGTTTGATCTGATCGAGGGTGCCATAATATTCCAGATGTTCCGCGTCAATATTGGTCACCACGGCGATCGTCGGGTGGAGCCGCAGGAAGGAACCATCGTGCTCATCGGCCTCGGCCACGAGATAGGCGCCGGTACCCCAGCGCGCGTTCGTGCCGCTTCGGTGAAGAATACCGCCGACAATGCTGGTGGCCCCGATGTTGGCCACGTCCAGAATCGCGCTGATCATGGAGGTGGTGGTGGTTTTGCCATGGGTGCCGCCGACGGCAACCGCATTGGGTTTGAGCCGCATGAGATCGGCCAGCAGGTCGCTACGGTGCATGACGGGGATATTGCGCGAACGCGCGGCGCAGATTTCGGCGTTGTCCGCGGCAACGGCGGCGGATACGACAAGAATTCCGGCATTTCCGATGTGCTGGGCGCTGTGGCCCTGATGGAAGACGAGTCCGAGCGATTCGAGTCGTGTGGTGATGGGTGAAGGGGCGAGATCGGAGCCAGAAACCTCATAGCCGAGGTTCAGGAGAATCTCGGCGAGTCCGCTCATACCGATCCCGCCTACCCCGACAAAGTGCACACTTCTCTTCTGACCGGTCATGCTCGCCTTCCAATACACCATATGTAGTATCACGGCCTATCATATCAGAAGTGCGACCACAAATAAAGGGGTCTGATCCGCGCGATCCCGCCGTTCAATTCACCATTGACGTTGCCTATGCGGAGTATTGCATATTTTTTTCACAGCGGGTTCCCCACGCGCTGAATTGCGTTGCCGATCAGGCTTTTTTCGGAGGTATGAACGCGTCCAGAGCCTTGTCGCACAAGCACTTGGGGTGGTATGACGGGGCAACTAATATTTTGCTTTACTTTTGAAAAAAAGATGCTATACTAAGCCATTCTCCGCAAGAGAAACACGGAATGACATGTGTGGTTTCCTCTGGCCGGTTGGGTACCGCCAGACCGCAGTGACAACTGGGGAGCTACCGTCTTCCGTCCAGTCGATTATATGGTCGTACCACGCGCAAGGTCGAATCAGTGCGTGGGGTGTGGCCCTGTAATACACTCAGTTGAAGAACATTACTCATAACCTTTGAAAGGAGGTATTTCGCTCTCACAGTAGCTATTTGAGTCATACCTGCACTGGTCTTCAATTCATCTAATCTTTAAAGGAAAGAGAGTTATGACAACCCTTAGACGTCCGAAATCGAAGCGTGGCTTCACCCTCATTGAATTGCTGGTAGTTATTGCCATCATCGGTATTCTTGCCGCCATCCTGCTCCCCGCTCTGGCCCGCGCCCGTGAAGCCGCGCGTCGCGCCAGCTGCCAGAACAACCTGAAGCAGATGGGCCTTGTCTTCAAAATGTTTTCCAATGAGTCGGCAGGTGGTGTGTTCCCCCAGAACTACACCAACTACAGCAGCTCCGACACGGTAACGAGCGGCACGTGGTCCGACACGATTGACACCTATGCCATCTACCCCGAATACTTGACCGACTTGCAGGTACTTATTTGCCCGTCGGCTAAGGATGGCGGTACTGGCTCGGATGCCAACAACTTCCGCGTAATCAATGATGCGTGGGCTACTGGTGGTCCGAGCTGGGTGCCTGCCGCCATTCGCGGTGGTGCGGCTGTGACCCCGAATCCTTCCGAAGACGCGTGCCGTGCGCGCAACGCGTTTGCTGGCACCAAGGGCGGTTTCTCCGTTCCCGGTTGCTACATCCGCACTGAGTCCAGCTATGGATACTGGCCTTGGACCTTCGACAACAGTCACTTTGTGAACCAGGCTGATCCTTACAATTGGACGGTTCACGACTGGGGCAACATCATGGGCACTGCGGATTATACCCACAAGGTCAACACGATGTTTGATACCCTGACCGCGCTGGGTGCTGGCGTCGCTGGCGAATATCCGCCGAACTCCATCAATACCAACATCTCTATGTATCGCGTACGGGAAGGCATTGAACGTTTCCTGATCACCGATATCAACAATGCCGCAGGCAGCGCCAAAGCTCAGTCCATGGTTCCCGTCTGGTACGACATGCAGTTGATGGAAGAACCTGGCGATATCGAGTTCAACCACGTTCCCGGTGGCTCCAACGTGCTCTTCATGGATGGCAGTGTGCGCTTCATCAAGTACGGCGCTGACCCCAAGTCCCGTTCCGACTACATGCTGTCGCAATTGGTCTGCACGTATTATTGATCGGTAAGACCTTCTGACCGCTGGTGATGAGAGTCATCTCGCGGAGCAGAATGAGGGATACCACGAGGCCGAGGGCTTAACTTTCCAGCCCTCGGCCTTTTTTTATCAAGGGCGTGGTTTCGTCCCGTGGAAGCGGAAATGTGAACCTATCGACCTGTATGCTAACTGGCCATTGGTTCGCCGGGTCCGGAGGGGCTGGTGAATCAGATTCACCTCGTTCCGGTCGAATCGCCACGAGTGAAGTCGTCACCTGCTAAGTCTGATCTTCTTAGCACCGGTGTATCCAGTGAGTGTTTACCAAGATTAAGCTTTGGGTGGAATACATCTTCACAGGAACTATGGAGTGATAGACAATGTCGAACGATATATCGAATCTTCCTCCGCGCTCCACCCAAGCCTTGAAAATATTCGCTCTCATGGGCTGGTCTGTGCGGCGGCACCACAACAGTCACTGTGAGAAGCCCATCGAAGATCGAACGCTCTCCCGCCGAATTGGATTCCATACGTGGAATGTAGCAGTCGGAGTAACTACCGCTCTCTTGCTCCTAGTCTTAACACTGATAGTTGATCCGTTTTCGAGCTCATCACGCAGGCAGTTTCCGGTTCCCAGCGGGTTGGTAAATGAAGCCCCTTGGGCGCGAGCGAGAGCACACTTTGGACAGTCGTTTCCGTCATATCCCATGGAGGTTGCTCTGATCAAGGCACTAGGTCACTACGGTCTCCGATTTGACCCACTTGAGGGTCACGTGTGCCCCCCCGCTGTCTTGATCTGGTCTGGACACTTAGATGCTGACGGCAATCCACCGGAAGAAGCGGTTGTGTTGGGATTACTCGGGGGCACGGGTAGTATCTGGATTCCTCTGCCTGAGTCTCATATGCGTTCGCGGGGCCATTTGACGCTATACCTCAGTCTTGAGAATCGCACGGAAACCTACTCGTTGAGCAAGAGTCCAGAGGCGAACTTCAAGTGATGCCATACGACGAGACGCCCGAGGACAAGGCCCAAGCCCTTATTTTTGCACTGCTGTTGCTTATTTGTACTATGGCGAGCGCCGTCGCGTACTTTACTGTGTCCGAAATACTGCAACATACAATCCCTGTCATGGCGGAACTTGGCCGTGTGACGAGTTTGCTCACACTGCTTTACTTTCAAATGGCGGCGAGTTCAGCGGCCCTTTCGCGATTACACAATTCATTCTACCCGCTTTACAAGCACCGTCCGGCTATAGTTCTTGCTGCTTTCATGATGGGCATGCTTCATCTGGCGATTGTAGACACTGGTGAGCGTGGGGTTGATCTCACCGGTCTACTGGCGGATTACACAAGATTTGTTGTAGAACTATCCGAACAACGAACTAGTGTCAGCGAATTACCCTCTGAGGCTTTTGGCCTATTGGCACTATTTACTTCAGGGTTGATCGCGAGTACGGGATACCGCTATTGGCGCATACAAAGGACATCCGGAGTTTGGCGGGGCGTGCAGGCGCTCGTCTACCCTGCTTATGCCTCCGCCTGGATCTGGTTCGCACTGGGTGCTTATCAGTACGACTCAAATCCTGTCTACGAAACTCTGTTGATTGCTGGCCCGGTATCGTTCGCAATCACGCTTATCGTTGCACAAGCATTTTCCCAAAAGGCAGACAGCGTGCCACCAACGAGTGCAATACCGAGCGCTCTCAACAATAGAAATTCGTGTTGGGCGTCGATACGAAGAGATGGCCTGCCCGCTGTACCGGCGGGAACCGCAGCGACCATGATCGTATTCGTTGCAATCACGGGCGCGCTGGCAAGTGCGCCGCCAATGGTTAAAACGGCTTTTTCGGATGTATACTCCCGGACGGTGCTTCGCGGAATCTACACTTCTCGGCCTTTTCCTTCCATATACCTATCCCCCGATTGGAACGAAAACCCTAGTCTGGGCCAGTACGTATTACTCTGTGGCACCGGGCATCAGGGGGTTCCGTCGAATTGGCGGCAGTTTGACGACCTTCATGTCAGCGTTGAAGGTAGGATTAGATATCGTGGTACGACTGCGATGCTTGAGATGGAGGTAAGTACCCCGCCACTTCCTATCGGGGACACAACCACCGTCGCCGTGACCGCCCCGCAGGCGATTGGAGGGACGGTCAACTTCAGTGGAGAGCTTCTGTCAACGAAGTGCTATCTCGGTGCACACTGGTCATCTTCGGGACAATCGCGTCGTCGCTGCGCCATCGCCAGCCTAAAGGGTGGTGTTCCTCTCGGTGTCCTCACCGGCTCAAACATGGAAGGGCGTATAATACTTCTCGCAGGTCCGGCGGGCTCTACCCTCGAAATCGATGAAACCGTGGCGGGCAGGATCGTTGATGTGGAGGGCACAATATCTTCACGGCCGGGGTATTACTACGTGGAAGTCATATCACTCAAACTCCACGGTGCCGAATGAGGAAGGCCCGGCGACCTGAGCGTATATGGAGCCACGGGAGAAAATCCCCCTATCCATCAGGCGCGCGCGTTTACCCGGTTGAAGGCGAAGCGATTGCCTAAAAACCCGGAATTTTAGCAGTGCCATACATATTTCGGCACGAGTAGTCCATCGGAAACGGCGGATCGCGGCCGCTGATTTCGGCGTGGCGCGGGCGTCGTACTGGAGCGAGGGGAAGTCGCGTCGAACGCGCTTCCCCTCTGCATATACCGACGATTACGGCCACCGATTCCGAGCGAAGGCGGCCAGGCTTCGGAGCGCAGCGACGCGGGCGTTTCAATTGTCTATGAGTTCGTACCCGATGGCGCTTCGGGAATCAAGTTTTGGGCTCTTTTCTTTCGCATGGACTCCCCCTTTAGAGTGATGGCGTAGGCGTTGTGGATGAGTCTGTCAAGCAGGGAGTCGGCGAGTGTTGGGTCTCCGATGAGCTGGTGCCAGTGCTGGGTGGGTAGTTGTGCTGCGATGAGGGTACTCTTGCGGTCGTAGGGGTCTTCGACGACTTCGAAGAGGTCTTTTCGCTGTTCGTCGGTCAGGGGGCGGTGCCCCAGTCGTCGAGAATGAGGAGGTCGGTGCGGGCGAGGGCGCGCAGGAGGCGGTCGTAGCAGCCGTCGCCCCGGGCTATGGCGAGCTCCTGGAAGAGCCCGGGGGGCGCGGTAGTAGAGGACGCGGTAGCCCTCGCGGCAGGCGCGGTCTCCCAGAGCGCAGGCGATGTAGCTTTTGCCGGTTCCGGTGGGCCCGGTAATGATGAGGTTGTGATGCTTGCGCAGCCAAGCGCAGCCGGCGAGGGCGAGCAGGGCGACTTTGTCGATGCCGCGCGGCGTGCGCAGGTCGATGTCCTCGATGGTTGCGCTCTGGCGCAGTTTGGCGGCGAGCTTGTCCAGGGTCGGGTGAAGGAGCATGGGTGTGTGTTTCCTTTCTTGGTGCATGGGTGTTGTGTTATTGGTAATAAGCCGCCTCGTGCTCGATGAGCGGCATGGGTGGCTCGAGTTGGGGCGGGGGCTCGCGGTCGAGTCCCTTCGCAGGGATGGGCTTGACGCTCTGGTAGGACGGTGATTGCAGGGCCGGGGCGCGGGCGCACGCGGCTTCGAGGGGCTCCGCGCCCAGTGTGTCGCCCAGGCGCTTGAGGCCCATGCTGGCGCGGAATCCCTGCTCGGGATGGGGGCGCGCGTCCATGATGGCCTGGGCCACCTCGGCGGTGGCGGGGCCAGCCTGCCCGACCCAGTGTTTGATGCGTTCGGGGGGCCATTCGGCGTGGGCCTGGTGGCCCTTGGGCATGTGCTCGCGGCATGTGCTGTGGCGATCCTTCTGGTGGGAGCGGAGGTGGCTGGCGACCCTGGTATTGTTGAGGAATATCTCCACATGGGTGGCGGTCATACGCACCTGAACCTCCCCCTTCACGAGCCAGTACGGCACACTGTAACAGTGGCCGTCGGCGCGGATGTGGTAGTCGAGGCTGACGCGGGCCTTGAGCCACTCCGCGTACTCGTGGCGGGTCCGGGGAAGGGGCTCTAGCGCGGGCGCGTCGAAGGCCTCGAACTGGCTCCGGCGCGAATCCTCCCGCTGCTGGAACGCGCGGATGTTATACACCAACAGTAACGGGGCGATAGCCGCGTTGAGTTCCGCCAGGCTGATGAAGGTCCGCTCCCGCAGCGCGGCCAGGACGCGTCGCTCCACGCCTAGGACGCTCGACTCCGCCTTGGCCTTGTCCCGAGGCTTGCGCACCAGCGCAGGCAGGATCGCCACGCCGTAGTGGACCGCCAGTTCCGTGTAGACCGGGGTGATCTCGGGGCCGTAGCGGTACGGGCGCGACACGGCGCTGCGCAGGTTGTCCGGCACCACCAGCGCCGGGCAGCCGCCGAAGAATTCAAGGGCGCGGACGTGGGAGGCGATGAAGTCGGGCAGGGTCTGGGTCCAGGTCGCCTCCGCGAAAGTGTAGCCGCTGACCTCCAGCGCCGCCACGAAGATCTGGGCCTGACGGACCTCGCCCGTCTCGCGGTCCGTGACCGGCATCGTCATGCCCGCATAATCCACGAACAGCTTTTCCCCCGCCTTGTGCTCCTGCCGCATCCACACCGGCAGCTTGCCCGCCCAGTCCCGGTATAGTTCGCAGAAGCGGCTGTACCCGTAGCCCGCCGGATGCAGCGCCCGGTACCCCTCCCACAACAGGTACAGCCTCACCCCCTTGCCCGTGAGCGAGTCATACACCTCCTGCCACACCGGCAGCGGGCGGTCGCCCTCGGCCGGTGCGGCGGGCGGAAACAGCAAGGCCTCCAGCGTATCGTCCGCCAACCCCTCCGGCAGCGGCCACGACAGCCCGGCGCGGGCCGCCCGCCGCACATACTCCAGCACGGCCGTCCGGCCCATCCCGCAACTAACCGCTACCGCGCGGGCGCTCAGCCGCCCGCCCAAACTCAACCGCAACACTTCTCGAATCTTGCGCATGGATATCCGCTCCGCGGGCATCGCAACCTCCTCGCTCTAAAAAGCCGAAAAGGAGCACGATTGTGCCCGATCAACGTTATCCCGCGCCGCCTGCGCTCCCCCTTAGAAAAGTGGCCGCCTTCCGTCGGAATCGCTGGCCGCCTTCGCTCGGAATGGATGGCCGCTTTGCGTCGGAACGAGTGGCCGCTTTCGCTCGGAATCGGTGGCCGCTTTGCGTCGGATTACGCAGCCGGCCATGGCGTTCTTGTACGAGGTCTTGGACTCTTCCTCCGAACCGCCTTTGGGGCGCTCTGCGGGGCGACCTCGCTTTTTGCCAGGCTCGTTGAGCAACACGTTCGCGCCGTCCATGCTGGCCACGAGCACGCGCACATTCTCAGGCGCCGACTCTTGTTCGCGTATGCGTTCGTCGACGGAATCGCGCATATCCGACACCCGTGCGTCAATACGCTCCAACGCCTCCAGGATCTGGGTGCGGTGCGGGTGGAACTGAGCACTCTTCTCCATCAGCTCGGCCACCTCCTGGGGCGTGACGTGGGCGCTGGCAAAAGCCACCGCCTCGCGTACTTCAGCCATCATGAATTCGCCAGACATGCCCCAAGCCGAATCCAATGGGACGTGGGACTGGTCCTTGGCATTCTGATAAAGCCTGCGCGCGAACCGCATCTTACCCCAGGGAGACAGCGCCTCGCGCTCGCTCAAAAACTTGAAACGGTACGAATCCTGGCCGACCCGAATCAGATCGTCGGTCTCGTCCTTGGCCTCGAGGAAAAGGCGGAGTGCCGCCTTTGAAGCCGCATTGGCAGCCTGGTGAAGCCCCGATACAATCAAAGCGGACGAAGCCGGTGACAATTCCAGCTCCGCGGCACCCGAGCAATATTCGAGCAAAAATTTCTTGTATTCGGCCATGGCAGCTACTAACATCTTCTCTACAAGCATTGTGGGTTCCTCGTTGGGTTGCGCTAACTTTTTGTGCAAATTAAGTATAGCCAATTCCAACCTGGAGCCCACAACTGTATTTATCTATCATTATTATCGGTAATAGCAGATCTGCACCCATACCTTTTCACTCGAAACTACAGACGATAAACCGGCCCGATCCCTGAGGATCGGGCCGGTTTCCTTACCTGAAGCCTGCAATCTTGCGCGCTACTTACGAGAGCTTCATCGCAACGTAGCGGGAATGGCCTTCCTGCTGGATGTTGAGCAGTACCGATCCGTCCTTCTTTCCCTTCTCCAGGGCTTCCTTGAACTCTTGGACGTTTTTTACGGGGATTCGATTTACCTCCGTGATGACCATGCCTCGGGCGAGGCCTTCGCGGGCGGCCTGAGAACCCGGCTCGACGGCGGAAATCACCACACCGCCGTCACCGGTGAAGCCCAGTTGGTTCGCAATGTTCTCGTCCAGGTTCTGGAGTTGTATGCCAAGGCGGGACGGGCTGCCCGCCGGGGCATTTCCGCTGCTGGCCACGCCATCAGAATCCAGTTGTCCGAGCGTCACGCTCTTCTCCATCCGTTCGCCATTTCGAAGAACTTCCAGTTTCAGTTCCTTGTTCGGGGCGGAGGTGGCCACGCGGCTGCGAAGCGCACCGGCATCCTTCACGACCTGGCCGTCGATACTGACGACGACGTCGTCCTTCTGCAGGCCGGCCTGTTCCGCGGGTGACCCCTCGGCGACTTCGGCTACGAGGGCGCCCTGGCCCGCTTCGATATCAAACCACTTGGACATTTCGGGCGAGATATTCTGAATGTGCACGCCCAGGTAACCGCGCTGGACCTTGCCGTCGTCTTTCAGATCGTCCACGACGCTCTTGACCATATTCACCGGAATGGCAAATCCGATACCGTTGCTGCCGCCGCTGCTGCTGAGGATGGCGGTGTTCATGCCGATGACTTCGCCATGAAGGTTAATCAGCGGGCCGCCGGAGTTGCCGGGGTTGATGGCGGCGTCCGTCTGGATAAAGTTCGCATAGTCCACGATGCCGACTTCACTCCGGCCCTGGGCGCTGACGATACCAGAGGTCACGGTGTGGTCGAGGCCGAAGGGGCTGCCCACGGCCAGCACCCACTCGCCCACGCGCACCTTGTCGGAGTCGCCGAGGGTAACGGTCGGAAGACCGGTGGCGTCCACTTTCAGAAGGGCCACTTCAGTCTGGGGATCGGTGCCCACGACGGTGGCGTCAAAGACACGACCGTCCTGCAGGGTGACTTTCAGTCCATCCGCTTCCGCAGCCACGTGATTGTTCGTGACGATGTAACCATCCGAGGTAATTATGAAACCCGATCCGGTGCCCACGGGCATGGGCATTTGGTCGCCCTGGGGCCCCTGGCGAAATCCAGGGATACCGCCGGGGCCGAAGAAGTGGCGGAAGGGACTGCCAGGGCCGTCGAAGCCCTCGCCGAACGCGGCGGGCGACGCCATCGTCTTGCTGATCTCGATGAACACGACGCCATTGGAGGTTTGCTCCGCGACCTGCACGTAGGTG
Organism: Candidatus Hydrogenedentota bacterium; assembly: GCA_016791475.1. Taxonomy (NCBI): domain Bacteria; kingdom Pseudomonadati; phylum Candidatus Hydrogenedentota; species Candidatus Hydrogenedentota bacterium. The sequence goes on along the minus strand of JAEUWI010000010.1, from coordinate 38,461 downwards.
TCGCTGAGGTTTTGCAGCGCGGCGATACCGGGGGTCGCATCGTTTCCCAGGGCCACGGGGGCATCGTAGAGTGAAAACAGACCGGCGGTGGCCACGGCGGCGCCGGCGAGGCCGAGGGTTGATTTGGTAAATTTAATTTTATTCATCACAGTGCTCCTTATCTACAACACAGTTGCTCTCATCAGCATCCGCCACAGGGCGGTTTGCCTTGCGCATTGCATAGTCCGTGCCAAATTGGAGATTCACGTGCGAAGGAGTTGATTTTAAAGGACTTAATGAGGGTTTGGGCCCAGGGCGCAACGGCGCTTCAGGGCGGGGTGACAGCCTGAAATGAAGCGGGGGTACCTCAGAACTGCCTTGGGGAATTGCAGAGCTTTACAAGACGCTCGGAACATGCCGCCGTATTGGCGCCGGCTTTGCCGGAGCGGGCATCCGAGACAAACGTGTTTCTTGCCCCCCCATTTTGAGGGGGCCGTGCGGCGGTGCGCGCCCCCCCCTACGCCCCGAATTCAGCCTCTATTTCGTCGAGAATGTCTTCGCCCTCCCATACCCAGCGAAGTCCCTCCACCACCCAGGCATCAAGGCGGTGCACGACCGAATCGGGGAAGCCCATCTGGCCGGCGATGGCGAGGATGGCGGCGTGCTCGCCCTGGCTGATGATGCCGTCCAGATGGGACATGCGAAGCAATTCCTGAAGGACGATGGCCCGGCTGACGGGGCTCGGAATCTGGGGGATGAGCTCGGCGGGCGTGAGGTTGCTGTTGATGGTGGAGAAATCAAGGTCGACCAGGGTGGCATAGTTCTCCAGAATCTCCTGTTCGACATCCTTCACGGTGCCGTCCGACTTTGCAATGTGAAGGAGCAGTTCCAGCATCACGCGTTGCTCGTCGGTGTTCAGTAGTTCGATCATAGAGTTCAATATCTCCCTTGGGTCAGTCGGTCGGTGTCCAGTGGCGTGGGCGCGTCCAGGAAATTATCGCGAGGTCGCCCTGCGCGCGGCGAGCACGGGCCACAGGAGCGCAAGCGAGGCGCCGGCGGTGGCCCCTGCGAGCCGCAGTGCGCGGCGCACCTGCCCGCTGTGTCGGCGGCCCGTCTTGCACCAGGTGGCGAAGTGTTCGCAATTATTGTGCAGGAGGGAATAGTCCTGCCGATGGAGGCCGTCTTCGGCGGCGGCGGCCACGTCATCCGGGGGGCGCACCGGCCCGCGATGGCGCACCACCGTGAGCCGCCCGCCCGCCAGGAAGGATTCAAGATCCGCACGGCAGACCCGGGCGTCGCCCCGCCGACAGGGTTCGCCGGAGAAATGGATGACGGTGCCGTCGCCCATGTCGATTCCGTGGTGGCTGTAAAGCCCGCCGTAACGACGCACCTTGATGTGATCCCCTCGTGCCATGTGTATACTCCTGCGTTGCCGCTTACGGTAGCATGGTTTGCCCCGATCAATCACTTTTTGACCAACCCTCCCCCTGGGGAGGCGCGACCGGGCACAGGCGCGGTATAATGGGGTGTCGTGCGATGTGCGCACGCTGGAAAGGTCAACGTATGCGCATCGAAGCGCCTTCCCAACACGCGAATGAGGTCGAGCATTGCGGCATGAGCGATCTGTGCATCCGCCCACTGGTCCGCCGGGCCTTCGGGCTGCTCTGGGACCACGCCCTGCTGTTGGTGAGTGCCCACATCATTCTGCTGTTGATCATGATTGCCGGCAACTACCTGCTGACGATCAGCGGCAACGTCCTCCTCGGGCCCTTCATCCTTGGCGCCTTCAAGATATCCCAGCGGATCGTGCGCAACGAAAATACGGAACTGGCGGACATCCTTTCGGGATTCGAGCACTTTCTGCCCGCCTTCCTCGCCAATATTCTGATCAATCTCATGGCGCTGATCGTAGTTCCCCTGGTTATTCCACCGCTGCTCATCTTTATGACCTATTCCGTGACCTATCTCTTTATCCTGGACGAGAATCTCGGCTTCTGGGGGGCGATGGAAAAGAGCCGCCTCCTGGTTTGGGCCAATTTCAAGCGTTGGGTTGTGCTGGGCCTGGTCATCATCGCGGTGAACATGGCGGGAGCCCTGTGCTTCGGGATAGGCCTGCTGGCGACCATTCCTTTCAGCTATCTGTTGACGACGCTGGCCTATGAAGAGGAGTTGATCGCCCGGAAGAAGCGGGAGGAATTGTCGCGTCTGGCGCCGATGCCCGGGGTCGTGGCGTGACAGGGATGTGACCGACTGGACCCGGGGCCGTGGCGCCGTTGGGTCGGATCGACCGTGCGCCGTCCACGCCCCCTGCCCCACTACGCCTCTTCATTTTCGATGACGCGTTCCGGGGTCTGAAGCTGATCTTCGATGACCTCCCAGAGATCCTTTACCCCTTCGCGATCTACGGAACTGAAAGGGAGCACGTGGTAGTCCTCCGGCAGGCCCAGGGTTTCCCGGATGAGGTTCAGGGACTTGTTGCGCTGGGAGCGCTTGAGCTTGTCCACTTTGGTGGCCACGACCAGGGTGGGCACCGAAGCCTCGTCAAGGATGTTGAGCATCTGGATGTCCAGGGGGCTCGGCTCATGGCGCGCGTCCACGAGGGAAATCACCATGCGGAGATTGGAGCGGGTCTGGAGATACTCCACCATGACTTTGTTCCAGGTATCCTTCATGGACTTGGGTACTTTGGCGAAGCCATAGCCGGGCAGATCGACGAAGTAGAACTTTTCGTTGATGTTGAAGAAGTTCAGGGTCTGGGTCTTGCCGGGGGTACCGCTGGTCTTGGCCAGGCCCTTGCGGTTGAGCAGGGTATTGAGCAGGCTCGACTTACCGACGTTGGAACGTCCCACGAAAGCGATCTCGGGAAGACGGTCTTTGGGGTAGTGGGCGGGGTCGAGAGCGCTGAGCACGAATCGTGATGAATTTACCTGCACTTGGACATACCTTTGTTACGCGGGGCGCCGCGATTGAATGATAGAATCCGGGTTAAATGCGAAGCAACGGTACCGTAAGGGAACCTCGGGTGCCACCTCAATCGAGCAACGCTCGTTTGGGTGCCTTGTGCGGCGGTACCCCTGGTGCTTTAAATTTAACTGGCGGGGGGCTGGTTTACGTCGGTGAACCCCATGAAAAAACGCCCTTAGATCGCGAGCCGGATCTAAGTTCACTTGTCCACAAGTAGTTTTCCCTCCCACATGACGCCCAAACGAGCGTTGCTCGATTGAGGTGGCACCCGGCGTGGTCCTCGATAACCTAAGTCCGTTCTAATTAGGTTGGTACCATCGCGGATCCGCGTCAGTCTCCAAACACCGTGGCGATCACTTCGTCCACCGACTCCACCATGACAAACTTGATCTCGTCCCGCACCTCTTTGGGCACATCGGGAAGATCCTTCTCGTTTTCGCGGGGCAGGATAATCGTACGAACACCCGAACGATGCGCGGCGAGCACTTTCTCCTTGATGCCGCCCACGGGCAGCACACGGCCGAGCAGCGTGATCTCACCCGTCATGGATAGGGCCGCTTTGGGCTTCTGCCCGGTGAGGGCGGAAACCATGGACACGATGAGGGCGGTACCGGCGGAGGGGCCGTCTTTGGGCACGGCGCCTTCGGCCACATGCACGTGGAGGTCCAGTTTCTTGTAGAAGTCGGCGGGCACTTTCAGGGCCTTGGCGTGGGCGCGGATGTAGGTGTAGGCCGCTTCGGCGGATTCCTTCATTACACTGCCCAGTTGACCGGTAAGGGTCAGTTTGCCCTTGCCTTCCATGGTGCTGGTTTCGATGTAAAGGATGTCGCCCCCCACCTGGGTCCAGGCCATGCCGATGGCAATGCCCGCCGCGGGCTCTTCCACGGCGCGCAGACCGCTGTAGACGGGCGGGCCAAGCAACTCCATCACCGTCTCCGCGTTGAGCAGAAAATCACCCTTGGCGGACTTGTCCACCACGCGGCGTGCGACTTTGCGGAGGGCGCGGGCGATCTGCCGCTCCAGTTCGCGTACGCCGGCCTCGCGGGTGTAACGCTGGATTACGGTGGTGATGCCGCTCTCGTCGAAACGCACCTTTTTCGGGTTCAGTCCGCAGTCGGTCATCATCCGCGGGACGAGAAAAAGTCGCGCGATCTCCTCCTTTTCCCGGAGGGTGTAGCCCGAGAGGTTCACGATTTCCATGCGGTCGTGGAGGGCGTGGGGAATATCGAACTCGCTGTTGGCCGTGGCAATAAAAAATACCTCGGACAGGTCAAAGCTCACCTCCAGATAGTGGTCGCTGAAGTCCTTGTTCTGCACGGGATCGAGGACCTCGAGAAGGGCGGACGCGGGGTCGCCGCGAAAATCCGTGTTGAGCTTGTCAATCTCGTCCAGCAGGAACAGCGGGTTCTTCACGCCGGCCTTCTTGACGCTCTGGATAATGCGGCCGGGCATGGCGCCGATGTAGGTGCGGCGGTGGCCCCGGATTTCGGCCTCGTCGCGAATGCCGCCCAGGGAAGCGCGGACAAATTTGCGCTTCATGGCGCGGGCGATGGATGCGCCGAGGGAGGTCTTACCCACGCCGGGAGGCCCCACGAGGCAGAGGATTGGGCCTTTGGTGGAGTTGCTGAGTTTGCGCACGGCGAGGTATTCGAGGATAAGGTCTTTCACCTTCTCCAGGCCGTAGTGATCTTCGTCGAGCACCTCCTGGGCGCGCGCGAGGTTCAGCGAATCGCGGGATCGCTTCGCCCAGGGCATGTCGCAGAGCCATTCGAGGTAGCTTCGGATCACGGCGCCTTCGGGACTCATCATGGGCATGCGCTCGTAGCGTGCGAACTCGCGTTCGGCCTTCGCCTTCACGTCCTTGGGCATTTTCGCCTTGGCGATCATGCCGCGAATCTCGGTGAAGTCGTCGCCGCCGTCTTCGCGATTGCCCAGCTCCTGATGGATGAGCTTGAGCTGCTCGTGGAGGTAGTGCTCGCGCTGGCCGCGCTCCATCTGGTCGCGGACGCGCTCGCGGACGCTGTGCTCCATGCGGATCATTTCATTCTCCCGCATGAGGAGTGACGTCATTTTTTCGAGGCGCGCCTCCAGATCGACGAGTTCGAGGAGGCCCTGGCGCTCCTCTACCCGCACGGGGAGATAGGCGCAAATGGTGTCGGCGGTGAGCTCGGGGTCGTCCATGCCCTGGATCGACATGAAGACTTCCGGGGCGATGCGCTGGGAGAGCTGGACGTAGTCTTCGAACTGGCCCACGACGGTACGCACGAGGGCGTCGACTTTGTCGGAGCGCTCACTACGGGATTCGAAGCTATGAACGTCCACCTCGGCGGCTTCGTCTTTACAAAAGTAGAAGGTACTTACCTTGCCGCGCCCCAGGCCCTCAACGACCACTTTCATCGTCCCGTCGGGCATGCGCAGGGACTGGAGGACCGTGGCGGCAACGCCGATGGAATACAGACTTTCCGCGCGGGGATTCTCCTCGCTCGGGTCTTGCTGGGTGCAAAGAAAGAGGGGCTGATTTCTCGAAAGGCTGCCTTCCACGGCCGCCAGCGAGGCGGGACGGCCCACCAGGAGGGGCACGACCATGCGCGGGAAGATGACCACATCCTTCAGGGGCAGGAGGGGCAATCGCATGGTCTCGTGTCGGGCGGTTTGTTTACGGGGTGGCATCTATGAGGTACTCCTGCGGGAGATGGGAAATCGTGTACGGGCGGGGCCGGCAACGGCACGCCCCCGGCGGGCAAGAAAGGTGCTGCGCCTGGTTCCGGTGATTTGGGGACAGTATAGCGCGGCACCCGCCGCACAGGCAAAAAGGCCGGATGCCCGGGCGGGCATCCGGCCCCTGATCGAAGTCCTTGGGGAGCGACGGCCTCAGGCCGACGCGGAATTGGTATCGGTGTCTTTATCCTTTACGACGGGCTTCTCGTGCTTATACACCAGGAGAGGCTCTTCGGCCTTGGTGATGACGCCGGGCGTTATCACACACTCGCGCACGTCTTCCCGGGAGGGAAGCTCGAACATAACGTTGAGCATGGCCTCTTCGAGGATGCTGCGCAGCCCGCGCGCGCCCGTGTCCCGCTTGATGGCGGAGGCGGCGATGGTGTCGATGGTCTCGTCCGGAAAGCGGAGGGCCACATTCTCCATTTCGAAGAGCTTCTGGTACTGGCGGACCAGGGCATTGTTGGGCTCTGTCAGAATGCGCACCAAATCCTCACGGGTCAGCTCGTTGAGGGAGGCCGTGATGGGCAGGCGCCCGCTGAACTCGGGGATCATGCCGTACTTGATGAGATCTTCCGGCTTCACCTGGGCCAACAGGGCCCCCAGGCCCAACTCCTTCTTGGAGCGGACCTCGGCATTGAAACCGATGACTTTCTGGCCGATGCGCTTCTGGATGATCGTTTCGAGACCGTTAAAGGCGCCGCCACAGAGGAAAAGAATGTTTTTCGTATGAACCTGGATGCACTCCTGCTGGGGATGCTTGCGTCCACCCTGAGGCGGCACGTTGGCCACGGTGCCTTCCAGAAGCTTCAGGAGGGCCTGCTGCACGCCTTCCCCGGACACATCGCGGGTGATGGAGGGGCTGTCCCCCTTGCGCGCCACCTTGTCTATTTCGTCGATGTAAACGATACCGGTCTCGGCCCGCGCCGCATCGAAATCGGCCGCCTGGAGCAGCTTGAGGATGACATTCTCGACGTCGTCGCCCACGTAGCCCGCTTCGGTGAGGGTCGTGGCGTCCACGACGGCAAAAGGCACATCAAGGAGACGCGCGAGGGACTCTGCGAGGAGGGTCTTGCCGCAACCGGAAGGGCCGATGAGCAGGACGTTCGATTTCTGGATCTCTACACCGTCTATTTCGCCGCCGGAAGAGATGCGTTTATAGTGGTTGTGCACGGCTACGGAGAGCACGCGCTTCGCGTGGTCCTGGCCGATGACATACTGGTCGAGGAAGGACTTGATTTCCTTTGGCGCCGGCACTTTCATGCTGCGCGAAGTCCCTTTGCGCGCCCGCTCTTCGGCGACAATCTCGCCACAGAGGTTCACGCACTCGTCGCAGATGTTTACATCGGGTCCTGCGATGAGCTTGTTGACCTCGTCATGGCGTTTGCCACAGAAGGAGCAAGTGGGGACATCACTTCGTGTACGTTGCGGTGCCATTCGACTCTCCTGCCATCATTACTTCCACAGGGGTAAAATTATCATTTTGTTTTGTGTCTGTCAAGAGATTACTGGCGGGTATCACCCGAAGTCATACACAGACTCAAAGGTATTGTGCCAATTGCCGGGGGCAGAGGTCAAGTCTGATTTTTGTCATTTTGTCAGAGCGCGCCCCGGACCTCGGGAAGAAAAGGCCCCCTAATCGTCTCGCGAGGCGATCAGGGGGCGTGATAGTTCAGTGTTGATTAAATTTTGGTGGGGCTTCGCCCTAGCGCGCCAGGATCTCGTCGATCAGGCCGTAGGCCTTGGCCTCTTCCGCGCCCATGAAGAAATCGCGGTCGCTGTCCTCGTGGATTCGATCTGAAGACTGCCCTGTATGCTTGACCAAAATCTCATCGAGCATTTCGCAGAGCCGCACGATTTCCTTGGCTTGGATTTCGATGTCCGAAGCCTGTCCCTGTACGCCGCCCATGACCTGATGCAGTAGGAAGCGGGAATAGGGCAGCGCAAAGCGTTTGCCCTTGGTGCCCGCCGCCATAAGCACGGCCGCCATGCTGGAGGCTTGCCCGAGACAAATGGTGCTGATGTCGGGCTTCACGAATTGCATGGTGTCGTAGATCGCGAGACCGGCGGTGACACTGCCACCGGGGGAATTCACATAGATGCTGATGTCCTTGTCCGGATCTTCCGATTCCAGAAAAAGGAGCTGGGCGATGACGTAATTGGCGACGTGATCGTCAATCGGGTAGCCCAGGAAAATGATGCGATCCTCCAGCAGGCGCGAATAGATATCATAGGCGCGCTCCCCCCGGCTCGTCTGCTGATAAATCGTGACGTTTTGGGGATTTACCGGGTTCATACCACCGAGACCGGCGAGGACCTGCATCGGATCAGGCATCGGCGCTATCCTTCTCCAGTTCTTCCCGGGTGACCTTCTTCTCGGTCACCTTCGCACTGTCCATGACGACGGCGACGGCTTTCTTGCGGTAGATGCGCTCTTCATAGTCGCTGCGCTTGTCTTCCTGGTCCAGGAAGCGCTTGGCGATGTCGAGCTCCATGCCGGTGCGGCTCACGATGGCTTCGGCTTCTTTCTCGAAGTCTTCGTCCAACACGGTGATGCTTTCCGCGCGGCCGATTTCGCCGACTACGACGTAACCTTTGATCTCGCGCAGGGCATGCTCTTCAGCCTGCTTGCGGAGTTCGGCGTCCTTTTCATCCAGTTCGGTCGTGGGGACGCGAAGGGAGATGAGGCGACGGACCTCCTGCTTGTAGTAGACATCCGCCGTGGAATCGACGAGCGACTTGGGGATTTCGAAGGTGCTGGACTCGACCACGGCCTGGATGGCGCGCTGCTCGGCAATCTCGCGGCCTTGATTGTCCGCGCCGGCCTGAAGGTCTTTCTTCACGGCTTCGCGCATGGCGTCAACGGAATCAAAGCCGGCGGTCTCGGCGAACTTCTCGTCGAGCTCGGGCATCGTGCGGCGCTTGATCTCGTTGATCTTGATGGTGAACTGGGCCGTCTTGCCCGCCACATCGGCGCCATGGTAGGTGTCGGGGAAGGCCACGTCGCAGGAAACTTCCGAGTCGCTCTTGGCGCCGCGGATGGCCTCTTCGAATTCCTTGAAGAAGCGACCGGAGCCGAGGATGTAGGGATAATTCTCGGCGGAACCACCGGCGAAGGCTTCGCCGTTGATGGTGCCGGTGAAATCGATAATGACCTGATCTTCATCGGCGGCAACGCCGTCGGCGATGGTCTCATAGGCGGCGTAGCGCTGGCGCATGCTCGTGATGGCCTCGTCCACTTCCGCGTCGCCGATGGCGAGTACGGGACGTTCAACGGCGATACCCTTGTAGTTGCCCAGCGTGACGCGCGGCGCTACCTCAAACTTCAGGGTGAAGTCGAGGGGGGCGTCGGCGGCAAGCTCGGCCAGGTTTTCGAGACCTTCCACATCGGGATAATCGATGGGACGGAGCTCTTCGCCCTTGATCAGCTTGCGGAAAGCGGCGCTGACAAGCTTTTCCGTGGCTTCGCCGCGGACGGCCTTGCCGTACTTGCGCTCAAGCAGCTTGCGGGGGGCTTTGCCGCGCCGGAAACCGGGCAGCTCCGCTTCGCCCTGGAGCTCTTCAAACATTTCCTGAGACTGCTTGAGGGTGTTGGCCGCGGGAATGACCACTTTGACTTCGTAGGCGCAATCGCCCTTGTAGGCGATGTCAAAGGTGGGATCCTCAACGAATTCAAATTCGCCGGGTTCCTGAGTGGCCACTGCTGAATCTTCGTATTCTTTTTCGCTCATCGTGATTATCTACCATGCATTGGAGTGGTTGGTGGGCGAGGCGGGACTTGAACCCGCACACCGCGAGGTACCAGAACCTAAATCTGGCGCGTCTGCCAATTCCGCCACTCGCCCGTCCGGGGGCAGGGCTACCATAGTACCAAAAAAAAAGCTGGCAAAACATGTTTTATTTGCCGGCTCAGATGTGTGTACTAAAGATTCGTTAAAATGGTGGGCCGTGAGGGGATCGAACCCCCGACCTTGTGATTAAGAGTCACCTGCTCTACCAACTGAGCTAACGGCCCGAAAAATAAAAATGGAGCGGGAGACGGGATTCGAACCCGCGACATCAACCTTGGCAAGGTTGCACTCTACCAACTGAGCTACTCCCGCCCGAAGTGGTGACAATAAAATAGCAAATGGACGGGGGCGATGTCAACTTAGGGACGAACTTTTTTCGTGTGGCGCGATAGCGACGTGCGTAGATGTGGGTGAACATGGGGTGCTTCGCAATCAAGGAATTTAAACCACGAATAGACACGAATCTGCACGAATACGAGGAAAGATTGACCACGGAGCTCACGGAGGCACGGAGAAGAAAGTGTTTCGGAGGACGAGCAACTGAGGTGGATGCTTTTTTTTTCGAGGCTCAGGTAGCTGGTACATACTCCGCGCCTCTGCGTACTCCGGGGTTAGATTGTTTTCTATTCGTGCCGCAGTCGCGCCTCAGAAACGCACGTCGAACCCCACGCAGAGATGGGGCTCCAGGGGGGGCTTGGTGATGACGTCGTACTTCTCCCGCACAAGGGGCCACTCTTCGGGCACACAGGCGCCGTATAGATATTCCACACCGACGCAGTCTTTCATCAACTCGTCCTGAATCGCCTGGGGCGGTTTGAAGCGGAAGCGATAGTGCCTGCTGATTTCCTTCAGTCCAAGCCGCCTGTAGTAGCGTTGCGCGCGCCGATCCTGACTCCAGTACTCCAGGCGATTGAAACCGAGCCGCCTGGCGTCCGCCGCGGCGGCGTCCATCAACTGCTTGCCGAGTCCCGCGCCACCGTATTCGGGAAGACGTCCAAACTCCAGCACATAACCGCCGCGCGAATCTTTCTGAAAGCAGAGTTCGCCGGGCTCGTTCTCGTACTGCACATCGATCAACCCAATGATGCGGTCGCCGTCCACGGCAACGAGGCGGGTGGACACGTAGCCCGTGTAATCCGGACGCTCCTGAATGCAGTAGTTCCACGCGTGGGAGATGCTCATGATGATGGCGTGAACCTTCAACCATTCGCTTTCGTCTTCCGGCAGGTATTCCCGCACCGTAATACTCATGGATCATCCTCCGCTTTCGTCGACCCGAGAACATCGCGGGCCTCCTCTTCCCTGCCGAGGGCCCGGCCAACGTCCAGGAGATTTTCCCTCGCTTCGGAAAATTCCGGATCGAGGCGCAGGGCCGCCTTGAGGCGTTCGAAGGCATCTTCGCCCGCGCCGGCCTGCCACAGGGCCACGGCGAGATCGTTGTGGCTTCGGGCCAGTTGGGGCGCGAGCAGGAGCGCGTCGCGGTAACCCCGGATGGCCCCGACCAGATCGCCCTGCGCCAGGGCCTCGCCCGCCTTGCGGTTGAGCTGGAGTGCTTCGCGGTATTCATCGAGCCGGTCTTCGGGCTTCAGGTTCCATTTGGCGCCGAAGCGCGCGGCGTTTTCTTCCAGCAGGGCATCCCATCGTCCTTCGACCAGGCCCAGGGCGTGAAAAGTCCGGTTGCCATAGTGAAAGACGAAACTGGCCTCGTCCACGCAGAGGCGGTAGCCCGCGCGCAGGACGCGGACACAGTAGTCATCGTCTTCGAAATTGCCCAGGCCGAAGGCTTCGTCCATGAGCCCGACTTCCGCCACAACCCGATCGCGGATGAGCATGCAGAATCCCACGAGGCGTGCCACGTCGCGAAGACGGCCCCCATGCTGTGCGCGCCGCTCCTCGGCATAGGCGTTGATGTCGTCAAGGCTTTCGAAGCGCAACTCGGGAATCAGTTGGCTCCCGGAGACGTAATTGCTCATGGGCCCGACCACGCCGATGTCCGGGGCGCTCTCCAGCGCGGCGCAGAGGCCGGTGAGCCAGCCCCTGGGGACGAGGGTGTCGTTGTTCAACAGTAGGACATGGCCCTCGGCCACGCGGAGGCCCAGGTTGACACCGGCGGCGAAACCGAGGTTCGTTTCGGAGCGAATGGGCACGGCGCCGGGAACCGCGCAGAAGAATTCGTAGACCGCTTCGGTGGAGCCATTGTCGACCAGAATCAGTCGATATTCTCCCTCGGTATTTTCCAGAATACTGGCGATGCACTGGCGTGTGTAGCCAAGCTGGTTGAACGCGGGAATGATGATGGAGATCATGGTGGGGCGGTTCCTGCGCGCATTATGGCGCGCCCGGCGCGCCGGAGGGTAGCATCTCTTCCACGTCGGGCCGGCTGCCGAAGGCGGGCCAGATCCAGGGTATGGGCTTCTGGCGGAAGGTCACCCGCAGGATAATGACACCGCTCCCCGTGGCGATCTTGACCAGAGGATGGTTGACCAGCACCGTGCCGGGCGCGGCATTCACCGGCCGCGGATCGAAGGTCACTTTGTGCACCAGGATGACGTGTTTTCGCCACCGGAAGCGCACATAAGGCTGGGGGGACATGCCGCGCACGAGTCGCTCGATGTTTTCGGCCGTGTCGGACCAGTCAATCCAGGAATCGGCGACTTGAGCGCGTTTCTCGTAAGTAGCCGCTTCGGTGGACTGGGGACGGCGCAGGCCATCCCCCACTTCGAGGCTGTTGACGAGTCCTTCCACTTTCTTTCCAGCAAGCTCACAGGCATCGCGATAGAGACCCAGCATGGTCGATTCCTCGTTTAAGGCGATCTTGTGCTGGGCAATGATGTCGCCCGTGTCGATGTCTTCGTCCATCCAGTGAAAAGTTACGCCCGTTTCCGCGTCACCCGCGAGAATGGCGGCGGAGAAGGGATTCGGTCCACGGTGCCGGGGCAGCAGAGAGGAGTGGGTATTTACACATCCGAGCCGGGGCACATCCAGAAGGGGCTTCTTGAGGATGATGCTGAATCCGCCCACGAGGATGAGGTCCAACTTGAGCGCTTTGAGCGGCGCGACTTCTTCCTCGGTCATCTTGTCGATGTAGTAGATGGGAAGATCATACTTGATGGCCTGACCGCCGAGGCTGTATTCGCCGCGAAACCAGCGGGCAAGCCGGGGCTCCAGCCAGCGCTTGATTCCCTTGGTGTGGCGACCATCAAGAATAACCGCGACCACCTCGTGCTTCGAATCGAGCAGGGGCAGGAGCATCTTCACACTCAAGCTTCCGCTGCCGACGATAGCGATACGCATCAGAAAGCCTTTCCCGAATCGAGGAGCAGGGTCACCGGGCCGTCGTTGAGCAACTCCACCGCCATGTGGGCGCCAAAGATGCCGTTGGCCACCTCCACGCCTTTTTCTCGCAGCAGGCTTCCGACGCGCTCGTAGAGCGGAATGGCCTGCTCGGGTCGGGCCGCCGCGATGAAGGAGGGCCGGCGCCCCTTACGACAGTCGCCGTGGAGCGTGAACTGGGACACGAGGAGCACGGCGCCGCCCACATCCTCCAGGGATCGATTGAACTTGCCGTCGTCGTCGTTGAAGATACGCAGACCGAAAATCTTGTCGGCGAGGTAGTCGGCGTCGCTGTTCCCGTCGCTCACGTCCACCCCCAGCAGCACCAGCAGGCCATGGCCAATGGCGCCGACAATTTCTTCATCCACACGCACCGACGCATGGCGCACACGCTGAACCACTGCTCGCAAAACGACGTCTCCTTCTCTCTTCCCGGGAGTCTATCAGGGGCACATGGGGGATGCAACGTCCGCGCGGCGGGGTCGGCCTTCCCATCCCGCGCGACGCGGCGCTATACTCCGTGGCAAGGAGAATCGCATGTACCCAAGATCCACACTGATCCCGCTGGCCGTGGTGTCAGCTTTGATGCTGTCTTTCCCGGTTATCGCCGAGGAGACCGGTCCTTCGCCCATTCACGTCGGCAGCGAGAAGCAGCTTTTTATAGACACACTTTTCTTCGAGAGCGCCTCGGGCGTCCGCCTTCAGGTGAACCCCGCCACGAAGACTGGGGAGCAGAATGTGGTGCGCGATCAGCCCTGGGAGAGCGCCACGTTGAACTGGTTCTCCGTGATGGAAGACCGGGGCGGCACACTCTCGACTCCGGACCAGCCCCGGGCGCGTTATCGCATGTGGTATGAGGCCTATGACATCGAAGGCTGGCCCAATCTGGACGATACTTCCTTTTGCTACGCCGAGTCGACGGATGGCATTCACTGGACCAAGCCGGCGCTGGACCTCTTCAGCTATCAGGGCAGTACGAAGAACAACATCCTCTTTCGCCAGATCGGCCCCGAGGGCGCCCGGTCGCGCGTCCACGGCAGCCACGTTTTCAAAGACCCCGCCGCACCACCGGAACAGCGCTACAAGGCGGTGTCGCAAGGTATCTTCGAGGTGCTGGGCACCCCGCCCTATCGCGTGGCCGCCATGTATTCGGCCGATGGGTTCACATGGACCCGTTACCCCGATCCCATTTGCGATATCTTCGGCGACAGCCAGTATTCCGCCGTGTGGGATGAGGGAGCAACCGAGTATGTGCTCTTTGGCCGCGTCAGCGGGCGGGGACGGGCCCTGGGACGATCCACCAGCAAGGATCTGTCTTTCTTTGAACCGCTCCAACTGGTGCTTCAGACCGACGAGAAGGATCCGCCGGAAAGCGACCTCTACAATCCGGCGACACTTAAATATCCCCATGCGGCCCGGGCCTGGTTCATGTTCCCCAGTCTCTTCAACCACCAGACGCAGACCCTCGACATCCGCATGGCCACGAGCCGGGATGGCATCGCCTGGACCTGGCCGGAACAGTCGAAGTCCTATATTCCGCTGGGGCCGGAAGGCAGCTTCGACGCCGGCTCACTCTATATGGGGCAGGGACTCCTTCGCGTTGGAGATACCCTCTACCAGTACTATGGCGGCTCCCCCCTGAACCATGAAGAGGGCGAACTGGAAGCCCTCGTGTTGCCCGGCAACAGCCGCGTCATGAGCCGCGTCACCACACGACTGGACGGCTTCGTCTCCGTTGAGGCGGAGACGGGCGGTGGCGCCTTCACCACGCCTCCCCTGCTCTTTCAGGGCAACCTGCTGAAGCTGAACGTCCACGTCCGCGAGGGCGGGTACCTCCGTGTGGGCCTTCTCGACGAGAAGGACGAGGCGATACCCGGACGCACCACGGCGGATTGCGAGGCGATTGCGGGCGACCAGATCGACGCGCTGGTGCTGTGGAAGGATGGCGGCGATGTGACCGCGCGAGCGGGAAAGCCCACGCGGCTGCGGATCGAAATGGACCAGGCCAGCCTCTACGCCTTCCGCTTCACCGTGGGCAACGCGGGGAAAGCGCGGGACCACTGACAGGCTGAATCAGCGACCGCAGCGCTCCTTGAATTCGCCCCACACTACCCCCGTGTGCTAGGGTTACGGTGTTTAACCCACTAGAGAGCGCATCCCATGGTATCTGCAGAGTTGTACATTGACGGGGCATGGCCCGATTTCGCGGGCAAGACCTTGGAGCGCCTCATCGCGCAGGAGGCCTGGTTCGCGGGGGAGCTGGACGACGAGGCCAATGTGGTGTGGCTTTGCGTCGATGGTGCCTGGCACAAACTCTACTTCGACGACGATATCATCTTCTGGCGCACGGCCAAGGAAGGCCCTTCGCCCAATGGCGCGGACGGCCAGGCCTTTCCCTTGAACGATCTCGGCGAAAAGCACGCTCTGGCGGGGCAATCGCTGACCGGGTGCAATGGCGACGCCATCCAACCGGGGTCCGCAGTCTCCCTCGCCTTCACCAACGGCAAGACAATCACCTTCCGCAACCGCTACGACACCACGACGATCCAGGTGGGATAGTCCCGCAGGGACTGACGCGGACCCGCGATGACGTTCGGGAGATTTTCTCTGATTATTCACAGCGATTCACAACGAGCAAGGTTTCTGTGGCGTCCGTGGCTGTCCCGTCGTTCGTGGGATGAACTGAAATCTACACGGGCCCGCTTCCGGGGAACGCGTCGCGGAATACGTTGACGTCGGCAAGCCAAATGCACCTCCCTGACGACGTGATCAGAAATGTTTAACCACAAAGAACACAAAGGGCACAAAGAGAAGTTTCCCCTTTGTGCCCTTTGCGTTCTCTGTGGTTAATCCTCCAGCGATTCAAGGTACAACTCGGCCGCCTCGTGGATGTGCTCCAACGCCTCCGCATACGTATCCCCCTGGGTGTGGCAGCCCGGCAGATCGGGACAATGAGCGAAGTATCCGTGCTCGTCGTGCTCTATTGCGAAACGAAGCAAGGTGTCGCCTCATCTTTCATTGTCGCCCAGCCGCAACCGTATGAGACCTTCGCCACTTTCCATGATTCACCCTCACGCACGCACACCGGTTATCTCGGCGACCGCCCTCCCTTTGGGTTTGGCCTTCATCTTCACTTGCACGTCCACATCCAGCCGATTCAGGTAAGTAAAAAGTCGGTCCAGCGTGTAGCCCTTCAGACGACCACATACGATGTTGCTGACCTTCACGGCGGGAATCCCCATCAGCGCCCCAGCTTCGCGCTGGGAGATACCCTTCCGCTCAATGGCCTGCTCGATGGCAATGGAGATATCGGCCTTGAGCAGCGCCAGTTCTGGATTCGGAACCCCGAGGTCCGCGAACACATTGCCGCTGCTTTTTACCCATTTCTCGCTGTCTTTGGCGCGCTCAAATCTCATCAATCACTTCCATGTCGTTGGCACTTGGCTGGTTCGCTTGAGCCGCTGCGAATCGCACTGAATCGCCCAACTTCAGATTCCAGAAGTTCTTTTCTTCAAAGAATAGTTCGAGATGCCCATTCTCTTTCTGACGCAGGAGGTCGAAGTCATGGCGTTCGGGCTCGGATTTATCCCGAAAACACAGCAGAGTAAGCGAGGACACAAAATGACTCAAATCTACTTTCTTCACCGCCGGTGACAAGCCGACAAACCAACCCGGCGGCATCGTTTCAACTACGATTCCACCGTAGGCCCAGTCAGCGTCTTGCCGACGGATTTCACTTGCGGTGAACTCCGTTTCCAATAAGACTCTACGCGCCGCTACCATAGCTTCTCACTATCTTCACGAAACAGGTGTTCGGACCGCACCCCACGCTGCTGGAGTCAACTTACCACCACACTCTACGTGAAGAATAGATCTCTTGTCGAACTCTTTTCTGCGAGTCGCCCACCTCGGTCACCTTGCGGAATACGTCAGCGTTTGCAAGCACAATTCACCTCCCTTACGACGGGACAGCCACGCCCCTCCTGGATTACTGTTCGGCAACAAGATACTTGAGAACACAGCGTGAACTGACACATCGTGGTTTACTGGGGCGCGTCAGTCCCTGTGGACGCCGCCATGGTTTCCGCCCCCGCCGCCCAGGCGCGCAGCTCGAGGATCGCTTTCCCCAGCGCGCCCGCCGCACCCCGGTAAGTTCCCGAGCCCGCGGCTTTGTTGTCGAGGGTGTACCACTCGTGAAAGTCATTGTTGGCCAGGACTCGCTCGACCATGGGGAGCATTTCTTCGTAGGCTTCGACTGGATAGCCGTTGGCGATCAGGCCGGAGAGTGTGCGGCCGCCGAACCAGGTCCAGTCGCCACCGTTCTGGTAGGAGTAGGTCTTGGCCATGACGGGATTCTTGAAGAAGCCCTCGGGATAGGATGGGTAGAGCGTGAGGCCGATGCTCGCCGCGCCCGCCGCTTTCACATTGGCCCGCATGCGCGCCAGGGCCTCACCGACTTGCGCGCGGGTGAGCAGGCCCGCCTCAATGGCGACGGACGTGCCGCCGTGGTAATAAATCGCGGCCTCGTCGAAGTCCGCCGGGAAGGGCGATCCCTTCAGATACACATGGGGACGGAACTGCTTGCGGTCGCCGTCCCACAGGTGTTTCATGGTGTTCGCCTTCAGTTCATCGCGGAAGGCGCTGTATTTCTGCTTCGTGGCACCGTCGAGTTCGGCGGTGGTCAGCAGGTCGTTCAACGCGGAAATGAGCAGGGCGTTGTCGTAAATATCGAGGGCGGGATGGCTGTTTTCATCGAGCACGAC
This sequence comes from Candidatus Hydrogenedentota bacterium, assembly GCA_016791475.1. Lineage (NCBI taxonomy): Bacteria > Pseudomonadati > Candidatus Hydrogenedentota > Candidatus Hydrogenedentota bacterium. The sequence goes on along the minus strand of JAEUWI010000010.1, from coordinate 20,913 downwards.
GCCCCATTCGTGCTCCGGTTGCACGTCGCCCCAGTCGGCGGTGGTGCCGCCCCAGAGCAGGCCGTAGTCCGGCGCGAATCGCTTCGTGTGGAGAAAATCGACGGCGCGCAGGAGGCGCTCCGTCACGGTCTGGCCATTGACCACTTCCGCCAGCAGGCTCCGGTCGCCGGTTAGGCGGACATAACGACAGACTGCCAGGATCAGCGAGGACTCCTGATCGGTCTCTACGGTATTTTTGTGGCCGAGGTAGTCGGGCTGGCTGGGCGACTTAATAAAGTCGTAGCCCACGCTGGCTTTCTGCGCGGCGATGTAGCCATCGATGATATTGCCGTCTTCGCCCTGGAAGTGGAAGAAACGCAGGAGGGCGTCGCGCAGCTCGGTGTGGGGCACCACTTCCGTGGCGAGTTCGATGAAAGTGTTCAGATCGCGGATCCACACTTCGCCGTAGCCCTCGCCCGCCGTGAGGCCGGTCTTCAGCAGGGCCCGGGCCTTTTCCAAGACCTGGTCCAGGCGCTGGTCCTCGAGGATCTGGCGTGCAACGGCCTTTTCGGCTTCGGTGACCGTCGGAATCAGCGCAAACTCCTCCACGGTGATGGTGGCACCCGTCGCATTGCACGGGTCAAAGCGGAAACTGGTAATCTCGCCACGCCAGCGCGGGTGTTCGGAGAGATTGACGATGTATTCGTTCATGCCCGCCTTCAAGGGCCAACGCACCGCAGCGGCCTCGCCCATGGCCTGGCCGCCGCGCGACCAGAAGAGCTGGGCCGCGCCCTGCGCCGCGTCCTCGCCTTTCACCTCCATGCGGATACGGATCGCGCTGAAATCGCGCGCGGGGATGTCCTGCAGGGGAATGACAAAGGCCGGATCGCGGCTGGTGCTGGTGGCCTGGAGCGCGCCGTTGGCGACGCTCAGATCGCCCAGGCCCATCATGCGTTCCCAGCCCTCGGCGCCTTCGTCGAAGGTCCATTGGCTTCGGATCGCCTGCTCGGGAAAGTCGTACGGCCCGAGGCCGATATCCGCCGGGCCAATATTTGCCGGCCAGCTTGCGGGATCACCCTCGCCGAAGACTTCGCGGATGGCCTCCAGCATTTTGAAGCCGTATTCCGTTGCGGGCTCGATGTAGCTGCCCTCACCCCATTCGTTCACGGGCCCCAGAACGATCAGGGGCGTCTGGGCGGAGGCGGCGAAGGTCTTCGCCTCCTGCAGGAGCTGCTTGAAGAGCGCGGGCGCGCGCCCGGAGATGACCTGGGCTTCGTTGCCGTGCCAGGGGCGCGCATCCCAGCCCGTGTCCACCACAGGGTAGAATTCCAGCGGGCCGCGCGCGTCGTTTTTCTTGCGCCAGGCTTCGGGGGCGGTGGCCACGAGATCCTCATAGGTCATGCGCTTCGGATTCTCCGCGAGGCCCGGCGCATTGCCCCACTCGTGGTAGGTGGTGATGCCGTGGTAGCCCTCCGTACCGAGCGTGGCCTCGTTGCCGTCGCCGTGGAGCGCGGCAATGTGAATCCCTTCAAAGCCCGCGGCTTTTGCGGCTTCCTGCGACTTTGCGAAGGCCGCCGCGACGGCATCGCTGCCGCCGAGATCTTCGCGGATCGCGCGGTTGTCCCAGATGAACACGGCCGGCTTGCCGTTCATGCGGTAGTAGCTGTCCATGGGGAAATATTCGGCGATCCAGTGGTCGGTCACGGCGGCCCAGTCCTCCGCGGAGTGGGTGCCGGGCCCGTTGTGATTCGCCCACATGAGGGCTATCTTCAACTGGTCGCGGTAGCGCGATTTGTTGTAGGCCTCCAGCCAGTGGCGCAGGTGCTGGCTGCCCTGGACCCAATACCAATCCACGAGAAACACTGAAATGCCATTCTCCACGGCCCATTTGATCTGCCAGTCCACGATTTCGGGATTGGCCTCGTCGTACCAGCCGAGGAGGGGCTTGCGCACAGGCGCCACGCGCTGAATGGGGTCCCACTTTGCGGGACTGTCCCATCCGGGAAAGTAATAAGCCGCGATGGGCACGGTGGTCTTCACCGGCTTCGGCTCGGGCACGTAATCGGCCTTCGGCACATCAAGTGGGTTGGTGAATTCGATGGTGGCCTCCGCCTGAAGGGGTTCGGGCGCGCCTTCGAGGGACAGCTTCAGCGAAACGTCGCCGGGCACATCCGAAACGACGTCCCACGCGAGGCGGCCCAGCCCCTCGAAGTCGATGTCGGTCGCTTCGGGAACGACGGGCGTGATGGCGAGGCCGTCGGGGCCTTCGAGACGGCCTGTGACGCGCGCCAGCGCCGCGCCGCCGCGGTTGCTGAACTGGGCAATGACCCGCGCGGGCTTGCCGACGCGGTTCGCGCCTTCCTGGGCGCCGAAGTAGATGAAGTTCAGATCGGCGGGTCCCGATGGCGTGTCGCCGAGTTGCAGGTTGGACGCGATAGCGCCGTCGGGCAATTCCAGACCCAGGGCGACCACGTCACGCCAGCCGGGTACGCCATGCAACTCCAGATTAACGGTGCGCGCGCCGGATTGAACGGGAAATTCCTGGCGGAACAAACCGGGGCGGGTCGCAGTGCCCCAGAGCAGCGCGCCGGTGCCTTCGGCCTCGGACTTCAAATCGACGCTGGCCCAGCCAAGCTCTTCGGTGTCCAGCTTCAGCGGCGACGACCAACGGGATTGACCTTCACCCGGCGCGAACCAGTCGGCGAGTTCTTCATCGCTCCACCGGGCTTGTGTTGACGGAGCCTTCCCTTCGGACCAGTCCACGATGGTGATGGCGTCGATGTCGAATTCCGCATCGCCATAGACGTCGAGACGCATCTTGCGTATCACTCCGGCGCTCTGCCAGAAGGGTTGAATGACGATGTCGTGCCATTCTCCATCACCGGGCACCTGAAAGCGCCCTTTGCGATCTTCCGAAAGGCCCTCATAAGGTCCGGAGGTGTCGCCGGTCCAGAAAAGGTCACCCTGGCCCGCGGCGGTCGCGCGCATGCGAATAACCACCGCCTGCCACGCCGTGGTGGGGATCTCGATGCCGTCGCAGGAGAAGAAGGGGTCCCACTCGATTGCACGGGCATGGAGCGCGCCATCGCGAAGGGCCACATCGGTCAGGTGCGCGTTGGGGCGCCAAGCGGCGAGATCGGTGTCACTGTCAAAATTCCAGGTGTGGACGGTCTGCGGCGCTGCGGCGAGGATGAAGGTGAGAGCGATGAGGGTATTCATGGGGCGGGCCTCCTGGCCGGGATACTATGTTGGATTATGAGCTTTTCTGGTGAATTGCTGGGTGGTGAGCAATCCCAAGTTGACTACTCCGATGGCGAAGTTCCCGGAAAGGGTCCCTGACTCCACGACCAGACGGGCCAACGGGTATTGGCGGTCTTCATGGTTGTAGGTCCATTCACGAGGCCCGCACCGAGGACGATAATCACGAAGCCCACCAGGGCCACGGTGCTCCAGAGCTTCCAGGGCACCGTGTCGCTTTCCTCATCTGAATCACACTCGTCCGTGTGGCCCTCCTGGTACTCGCGCCAGGCAACGTAGGCGACCATCGCGAGAAAAAGCAGCCAGAATACGCTGTGCATATTGATATAGTTTTGTTTGGCGGGTGTGAAGAAGTAAAGCGCGCGGAAGTTTTGAAAGAGCAGCATTACAAAGGAAAGCCACAGAACCGGAAGAGCCCCCCAGCGCTCTTTCCCGGTCGCCTGGCCATAGAGCCACAGGGCCGCGCCGACAAAGCCGAGCAACACGACGAACTGAAGCGACAGGCCGATGCCGCTGGCTGTCCAGGAGGAACCGTACTCCGCGAGTTTCGTCCCCCAGCCCGCCCGATCCTGATCCTCAACGCGCGTCAAGAGATGGAAAAGGGGGATAAGGCCGAGAACGAAGACGGCGGCGATCCCATCCCATAGGGTAAGCGGTTTATCCGTCGCACGATCACGAAAGCACATACCGAGCATGCCGTAGGCGAATACGAACCCGCCGATGAGTCCACAACTCACCTCCATCGTGTTCCAGTGATTGATCTCGAAGCTGCCCTCCAGATTGTGGAAGACATTGCCGACGAGCCTCCCCCCCGCCATGCCGAGGCCGAAGCCCACAAAGCCGAGCATCGACGCTCGGGTGGCCACCGGCAGCTTGCGAAATAGGAACCACCCGAAGAGGCCGAGGGCGCCGCCGAGGTGGGCCAGCGCGCTGTTGGAGCGGGGCGGGTTGATGTCAAAGCCGATGGCTTCGTAGACCAGCCAGTACATAAGGAATGAACTGGCTATCATGACGCCGAGCCCCCCGACCCAGTCGACCCACTTCGCGCGGTCACGCTCCAACGCCATGCCTACCAGCGCGCCGCCATAGAAACCCCAGGAGCCGCCCTGAAGGAAGAGCGCCAGGAGCCCGTAGGCGTAATTTCTGAACGTGTCCGCCTGGGCGTAGCCATGGAGAATACCGTAGCTCATGTTCCCGCCGTAGCCAATGCCGAGTGCACAGGCGGCGGCCAGGACTGGCATGGAGCGCAACAGAGACTCCTGGCCGGAGACATAGGCCAGCGCGAGCAGCAGAATGGCGCCGGGATACATGGCCCCGAGGAGGTGCCCGAAGTCCCCGCGGATGCCCCAGGCCAGGCCAACGGCGAGCGCGACAAAAAGGGCACGGGCTATCCGGTCTTTCGGCTCCATTGGGTAACTCGGAGCGGCTTTGGGGCCGGCGGACGGACGGGGCGGATCGAGGCCAAGGTCCACAGTATCGATACCAAGCGCGGTCAGCGTCTCGGATGCCGCAGGGGGAGCGAAGTGATGACGAATTTTTCCGAAAGGCGTCCAGCCCGGCAGGTTCCGGGTCCATATCGCATCCGAATCCCCCAATTCGCCCCGCGCCGCCAATCCCCGAAGTTCGGCGGCCGTAACGGGCCCGAGGCGGACCCCATCGCGAAGGAAAAACCACTGGTCAGACATACTGCGTACTTCCTGTCTGTTCGTACTGTGGGATGCCGCGCGACACCCGCCGTCGCGGCAAGGGCTTTACCATAGTGCACGGAGGTGCGGCGGGGCAAGATTCGCCTTCGGCGGGAGGAAATCAAGACGCGACAGCGCCTGTATATTCAATAATCGTCAAGTCGTATACACCTTATCTATATATAGAAATTCCCAAAAAGAGGCGGGCGATTTGGCGGCTGTGATACCATTTCGCCGTGGCCGCATGAAGTCGCGGCCCGTCACAGTTGCATCGACCCGTGAAAGGCTTTCGCACCGCTATGATTTGGATACAGGAATTATTCAAAGGGGAGTCCATTGCCGGAACGGTCGTCATACTCGCCCTCGTCGCCGTCAGCGGCTTGGTACTCGGCAGTTTCAAATTGCGCGGCGTGGGCCTGGGAATCGCCGGTGTCTTGTTTACCGGCTTGATTTTCGGTCACTTCAAGTTCTCGGTAAACCATGAAATGATGGAGTTCGCCCGGGAATTCGGGCTGATTCTGTTTGTCTATTCCATCGGCATGCAGGTCGGTCCCGGTATCGTTGACTCTCTCCGCCGCGAAGGGCTGCCGATGAACCTGCTGGCCGCGGGCATTGTTGTCCTCGGCGCCGTCACCGCCATGGTCCTCGGGCGGGTTTTCGGTATCGAGCCGGCGGTCATCGTGGGTCTGCTCTGCGGCGCGACGACCAACACGCCCAGCCTCGGCGCGGCCCAGGCGGCCATCTCCGATGCGGGCGGCTCGGCGGAGATCTTTGCACTACCCGGTCTGGGCTATGCCGTTGCCTACCCATTTGGTATCGTGGGCATATTGCTCACCATGCTCTTTATTCGCTTCATCTTCCGGATCAACGTTTCGAAGGAGTCACAGGCACTCTCCCAGGCCCGGGCCGACCAGATCGAGTCGCTGAGCCGCTCCAACTATGTGGTGGAGAATCCCAGCCTTGAGGGCATGGCGCTCGGCGAGATCTCCCTCTTCGAGGAGTCGGGCGTAATCATTTCCCGCGTGCAACACGAGGGCGTTCAAGCGATTGCCACGCCGGAGACCGTGCTCCACGCGGGGGACGTGGTACTGGCGGTTGGTCCGCCGAAAAAGCTGCACGCCCTCAAGCTGATGATCGGCAAGGTCGCGGATACGGACCTTTCCAGCGCGCCCAGCACCCTCGAATCCAAGCGGCTAATCGTGACGCAGAAGAACGTGGTGGGCAAGGCCCTCCGCGACCTGGCCCTTCCCACGCGGTACAACGTCCGCGTCACCCGCCTTCTCCGCGCGGGCGTGGAAATGCCCGTCGTCCCTTCGCTTCGCCTTCAGTATGGCGACACGATCGTGGCCGTGGGCGATGCGGAGCAGTTGCAGCAGGCGGCGCGCCTCCTGGGCAATTCACGAAACGCCCTCAACCACCCCGAGATGCTCCCGGTCTTCATCGGCATCGCACTGGGCGTACTGGTGGGCAGCATCCCCTTTGACGTGCCCGGCGTTCCCGCGCCGGTGAAGCTTGGCCTTGCGGGCGGTCCGCTCCTGGTGGCCATCGTCCTCAGCCGGCTGGGCAACGTCGGCAATGTAGTCTGGTATCTGCCCAACAGCGCCAGCCTCATCATCCGTGAACTGGGTATCGTGCTTTTCCTGTCCTGCGTGGGCCTGAAAGCGGGCAATCATCTCATGGAAACCTTGCTGCACGGCGAAGGCATGACCTGGATGTTCATAGGCGCGATGATCACCGTGATTCCCCTGGCCATTGTCGGCATCATTGCCCGACTTGTGGTTAAACTGAACTTCCTTTCCATCTGCGGCCTTTTGGCGGGCAGCATGACGGATCCGCCCGCCCTGGCCTTCGCCGGCAATTTCGCGGGCTCCGAAGGGCCCACGGTCGCCTACGCGACGGTCTATCCGCTTACAATGATCCTGCGCGTGATCATCGCGCAGATCCTGATCCTGATGTTTTTGTAGTGGAATTATGACCCTTTTGCCAAACAAGAGCTCGGACGCTCCCGTCTGTATATTTCGTTCGACTCCGTCGCACGATACGCGGGCAGGAAAGCCCGCGCTCCCGCTCATGCCGCGCTGTAAGCCGGAAAGTCGGTGTAGCCTTCCGCGCCGGGACCGGACCATACCGTCGGGTCGGCGGGCGGGCTGAGGGGCCAGCCGTTCGAAAATCGGGCCACGAGGTCGGGATTGGTGATCCAGGGGCGTCCGTAGGCCACGAGATCCGCATGCCCTTCGCAAATCGCCTTATCGCCGTCTTCCTGAGTGTAACCGCAGTTGGCCATGAGCGTACCGTGAAATACCTCGCGAAATTCCGCCAGGGTCATGGGTGTGCCCTGCTCGTGAAAGCCGAAGGCGAGGCCATCCATCACGTGCAGATAGGCAAGGCCGTGACGGTCCAATTGCGTCGCGGCGTACAGGAAGGTCTCGCGGTAGTCCGGTGAGCCCATGTCATTAAAGATTCCGTTGGGCGACAGCCGGACACCGACCCGGTTCGCGGGAAAGACGGTCAATACGGCCTCGGTCACTTCTTTCAGAAAGCGATATCGTTTTTCGATGGTCCCGCCATACTCGTCGGTGCGGTGGTTGGTCTTCGATTGGAGAAACTGGTCGATGAGGTAACCGTTCGCGCCGTGGATTTCCACACCGTCGAAACCCGCCGCTCTGGCGCGCTCCGCCGCGCGGCGGTACTCCTCCACCACGCCGGGTATCTCGCTGAGTTCCAGCGCACGGGGCGTTTCATAGGGCAGCTTGCCCAGGGGCGTGTGAATGTAGTCCCCATTGATCATGATGGCCGAAGGAGCCACGGCGGGCGCGCCATCGTGGAAGCTGCTGTGGGAAGCGCGGCCCATGTGCCAGAGCTGGAGGAAGACCTTGCTCCCCGCGTTGTGGATCGCCTCCACCACAGGAACCCAGCCCGCCTGCTGCTCGTCGGTGTAGATCCCCGGCGAGTCCACCCAGCCATTTGCCTGGGGCGAGATCGTGGTAGCCTCGGTGATGATGAGGCCAGCGCTGGAGCGCTGCGCGTAGTACTCGGCCATCAAAGCATTGGGGACACGCGATTTACCAGCACGGGCACGGGTCATGGGCGCCATCACAACGCGATTGCTAAGGGGGAGTCCCGCAAGGTCGTAGGGGGAAAGCAGGTTGTGGTCGGAATGGGTGGTCATGGGCGGCTCCTTATTGGTTGTTAAGAACAACTATTTAGACGTAATGTACACCGGAGCGGCGGATTTGTCAAGGTGTGAGTACCCGGGACCAGGGACCCAAGGGACGGAAAGGACCTAAATGACGAAGGGACGCGACCCAACTCTTCGCCCGAGTCGGATCGCGTCCCTTAAGTCTTTCGAGGCCTTTAGGTCCTTTGACCGCGAGACCCTACATCCCAATCCCGCCATCGACGCTCAACGTCGCGCCGGTGATGTAGCCCGCCTGGGGGGAAGCCAGGAAGGCGACGGCGTGGGCGATGTCTTCCGGCTGGCCGACGCGCTTCATGGGGATGTGATCCACGATGGCGGCGGTGGCTTTTTCGCCGAGCTCGGCGGTCATGTCGGTGGCGATGTAGCCGGGGGCGATCACATTCACCGTGATGTTGCGACTGGCGACTTCCTGGGCGTAGGCCTTGGTAAAGCCGATGATGCCCGCCTTGGCGGCGGCGTAGTTGGACTGGCCGGCCTGGCCGCGGAGACCGACGACGGAGCCGACGTTGATGATGCGGCCATAGCGCGCCTTGAGCATGGTCTTGGCGGCGGCGCGACAGGTGTAGAAGGCACCGGTGAGATTGGTCTGGATGACTTCGGCCCACTGCTCGTCCTTCATGCGCATGAGCAGGCCGTCACGGGTAATGCCGGCGTTGTTTACCAGCACTTGGATGGTGCCAAGATCCTCCGTGACCTGCTCGATCAGAGCGTCCACGGAAGCGGGAGAACTGATGTCGCAGCCATAACCCTTGACGTTGTCCCCAATCTCGGCGGCCGCCTTTTCGGCGGCTTCCTTGCCGCGGCCGCAGATGGCGACCTTGGCGCCCAGGCTGGCGAAGAGTTCGGCGCAGGCGCGGCCAATACCCCGCGTGCCGCCGGTGATAAGTACTACCGCGTTGTTAAAATCGCTCATGGATTATGATTCCTTCTTCAATACCCCGCTCGGGGTTGCCATGGGTGCTTTCGTGAAAATTTTCTTACGTACCGCAAAAGAACGCAGAGAGCGCAAAGAGTTGGATTCTCTTTGTGCTCTCTGCGTTCTGTCACGAACCGGAGACTTCGTTCAAACTACAATTCGAGGTGGGGGTGGCGGTGATGATGGTGATGATGTCCCGCGTCCACCAGTTCAGTGAGGTCGGTCAGCATGCCTGCGGCGTGCACGGTGGGTGCCCCTTCCATCCGCTTGGCCAACCCCTTCAACACATTGCCCGGCCCTACTTCCAGCGCGGACTGGTGGCCAATCCGGGCCATGACATCCGTCCAGCGCACGGGAGAGTAGAGCTGTTCCGCGAGGAGCGCGCGAATGGTGTTCGGCGATTCGACGGGGCCGCCCGTAACGGAGGAAATGAACGGTATGCTGGGTGCATGGAACGTCACGCCCGCAAGCACCGAGGCAAATTCTTCGGCTGCGGGACGCATGTACTGAGAATGGAAGGGTCCGGAGACCGCGAGGGGCATGACACGCTTGGCGCCCGCGTCCTTCAGGATACCCTCGGCGGCGGCGAGGCCGTCCTTTGTGCCACTGATGATGGTCTGGGATGGACCGTTGTAGTTGGCCACCTGCACGGACTTGGGCAGGCTCGCGGTGATGAGGTCGGCGTCGAGTCCCATGACGGCGGCCATACCGCCTTCGGGAACGTTCTCGCTCATGAGACGGGCCCGGACCATCGTGAATCGGAAAGCGTCCTCGAAGGACACCACACCGGCTACGACGAGTGCGGGAATCTCGCCCAGTGAATGACCGGCGCAGCCGGAAGGGTGGATCCCGGACTCCGCCAAGTGACGGGCGATGGCCACTTCCACCGCCAGGAGTCCAGGCTGGGCGATCCGGGTCTGGTTCAACTCATCTTGCGTTCCGCTGAAGAGTATATGGAGGAGGTCTTCTTCTCCGAAGAGGGCATTCGCCTCATCGAGGACGGCCTTGGCGGTGTGGGAGCCTTCATAGAAGTCCTGAGCCATGGCTGGCTTCTGGCTTCCCTGCCCTGGAAAAAGAAAGAAACTCATGGACGGCTCTCCCCGACGTGTGCGCTTCAGCTTACCTTGCGGTCGACGCTGCGCAGCTCTTCGATATTTTCGGCGATATGCTGGTTCAATCCATTCTTGAAGGCGACCTGGGCGCCTTTGATGGCATTGGCGACACCGGTTCCGTTGGACGACCCATGGATGATGATGACGATCCCGTTCACGCCGAGCAAGGGCGCCCCCGGTGATTCGTTCGGATCGACCTTGGCTTTGATCGCTTTGAGCGAGCGCATGGCAAAAAGGGCGGCGAGCTTGTTGAAGAAGGAACGTTCGAATTCCTCCCGCAGCAATCCACCAGTAAGGCGCGCCACGGCCTCGGCGGTTTTCAGCAGCAGGTTTCCATGGAAACCATCACAAACAATCACATCGGCCTCGCCCGCAAACATGGCTTTGGGCTCTACATTCCCCACAAAATTCACATGGGGCGCTACGCGGAGTTTGCAGTGCACTTCCTTGGCAACGGAACCGCCCTTGGCGTCTTCCTCACCAATATTCAGGAGGCCGACACGGGGCCTCTGCACCCCCAGGGCATACTGGGAGTAGGCGATGCCCATCTCGGCGAATTCGCATAGATGGCGGGCCGTACAATCCACGTTGGCGCCGATGTCCAGCAGCAGCACGCGGCCCTTCGTGGTGGGGAAGGTGCCGCAAATGGCCGAACGGGCCACGCCGCGCATGGGACCGAGCACCGTGCGCGCGCCCACGTGGACCGCACCGGTATTGCCCGCGCTGACGATGGCATCCGCCTCGCCATTCTTGACCAGGCGCATGCCGACCAGAAGGGACGAGTCCTTCTTCTGGCGGATGGCCGTGCCGGGCGTCTCGTGCATCGATATAGCTTCCGCCGCATGGACGATCTTGATGTCGCCACGCTTCGGATAGGCCGCCAGTTTCGGCTTCAGAATTGCTTCATCGCCGACGAGAATGATCTGGACATCGCTGTCGAGGCTGGCGGAAACCGCACCTTCGATCTCGACATCGGGCGCATTGTCCGCGCCCATGGCATCCACAACGATTCGCATCCGGCTATCTCCAGGCAATCGTGAAATCGGTTAGTCCTGATCTACGTTGACGATAAGGCGTTCTTTGTAGTGTCCGCACTTGGGGCACACCCGGTGCGAAGGGATGCGCTCGCCGCAGCTCGGGCAGGCAATAAGCTGGCGGGGCGTGAGGGCGTGGTGCGAGCGGCGCATGCCTTTTTTGGCTTTACCGGTTTTTCTCTTAGGTACTGGCACTGTCTAAACTCCTTTACCTGCCTACTTGGGGAGATCGGGGAACAGATCTTTCAGTCCCGCGAATCCGCTGTTTTGCACAGGCGTTTCTTCGATAACTTCTTCCGGGCACGTGCAGGGCGCCGAATTCCGGTTGCCCCCGCACACTGGGCACAAACCGCGACAATCCTCGCGGCAAACAAACTTCACAGGCAAAGCCAGCGCTACTTCCGTCCACACCGGCCACGCCAGACTGAGGGACGTACCCTGGTAGGCATACAATCCGTAGGCTTCATCCTCCACCTCATCCACCACCTCGTCATCGTCGTCATCCCGCCTGCGGTTCTCGGCGGGACCCTCTTCAAAGGTCCACACCACCGGCAGCGACACGGGGACTTCCGCAGGCTCAAGGCAACGCGCACAGGGCTGGGAAAAGACGCCTTCCACCGTACCTTGAAAGAGATACTGCCCTATCATGGGCGTCAAAGTCCCGCGAACGGTGACCTCGCCCATGGGGAGGGCTTCCACACCTTCGGGCCGCAGACTGTTCACGTCCAACGTGACGTCGAGGCGAAAACCGCGTTCCGTGACGAAAATTAACTGGATTTCAAGACTCGACACGACGCAACTACCTTCCCTAAGGCGCAGAAACGACGAAGTCTACCAAACAAGCGCCTGTCCAGTCAAACACTTACGCCGCCTTCCGATGCCGAGCGGGTTGCTCAGCGGGGCTGGAACATGGGCACGGTGACCGATGCGGAGGGCATGACCAGACCGGTGGGGCGCTCGATCCCAAACCTGACGAAGTCCCGGCGTAGCATTTCGAGCCCATCCGCCAGACGCTCCACCCGCCTCCCCCCCATGGCCGTGACGAGCTCCGGCGCCATCCGCGTCAGGAAGACGGTTCTGCGCGCCTTTTCCAGGGTTGAAAGGGCCGTCTGACCGTTGATTTCGGCATTACGGCGGAGCGCGGTGATGATCGCTTCCCGACTTCCCAGGGCGAGCCACTCGGCGAATTTATTTCCCCCGTAGCCCTCTTCCGCCGGGGTGGCCAGGAGGATCAGGCCGCCGGGCTTGGCCGCCTGGCAGGCGTTGTAGAGCGACTTGTGGCTCTGGATGAAATTCTTCGCCGATCCCGCCGAGGCAATGACGAGATCCGCCTGCTCCCGAATGGGGACGGCATAGAGCGATGCGGAGAAGTCGCAGGCCGCCGCATGGGCCGCCACGAGGTCTCCCAGGAAGATCCGCGCAATCTTGCCCTTTCGATCCAGAACCGTATTGATGAGAAAAGCGTCCGGTCCAAGCAGCGCGCCTTCGAGCATGTCCTCCGCCACCGGATTGCCGGCCATGCGGCCGATAGCCACGGCCGGATTCAGCGCGTCCTCCAGCGGATCCAGATTCAGCGCGTGATTCGCCGCGATGGTTTCCAGGCCCGCGAGCCCCGGCACGATGGACTTGCGGCCACCGCCGAAGCCGCCAAAGTAGTGGAGCACCACGGTGCCGGTGACTATCAACGTGTCGGCCTTCGCGGCAATTTTGTTCAGGGATACCGGCGTCCCCCGGGAGGTCGTGCCCAGATACACCAGATTCTCCCGATCCACGGGATCGTGGGCGTGGATGCGCCCGGCGAAGCGATGGTGAATCTCCCGCCCGAGGATCGTGTCAAGCTCGCCACCCGTCGGCCCCCGATGGGAACCGGTTGCGACGAGAAACGTAATGTGCTCGTCCCCCACGCCGCGCTCCCCAAGCCAGATCAGAAGGGTCGGAAGTATTTGGTCGACGCAGGTCTTGCGAAAGCTATCGGACACCACGATAACAACGGAGCCGCCAACGCGCAGCCGCTCGTGAAGTGGCGGACCGCCCAGGGGATGGGCGAGCCCGTCCAGCACTGCGGCGGGAACATCATCCAGGTTGATGGCGTCGGCCACATCCAACGTACCCAGCGGGCGAATCCAGTCGGCCTCGGCCGCCATCGTGATGTCACCGTAGGGGATTTCGATTTTCACAAAGTTTCCAAGGCGGGGCGTTGAGTCCCAGTTTTAACGGTGGGCGAGTGGCTGCTCGGGATCATCCCATGGGACCGCGCCGGGGTTCAACCCAAGGTATCGACGGCAAACGGACGATTCTTGACAAATTTTGTCACATGGAGCAAAAAAATGTGGCCCATATACCCCGTTACGGGTTTTCCCCGCGCGTCCACACGAGGTGCAACATGTTTATCATGAGCAGCTTACAATCTCAATGGCCTGAAACTGCCAACTTGGCATCGCCATTGCTTTATGAAGGACAACAGTTGAAAACAACGTGGAGAAGGACCCGAGAAGGTTCTAACCACAAGAGAATGTAAGAGCCAACGTTACACAACAGGAGGAAATGCCCATGAAAAACTCGAACAAAGGTTTCACGCTGATTGAATTGATGATCGTGGTCGCCATTATCGCCATCATTGCCGCTATCGCTATTCCAAACCTGCTCCGCTCGCGCATGCAGTCCAACGAATCGAGCGCCATCGGCAACCTGCGCACCATCGTGGGCGCTGAAGTGGCCTACCATGCCGCGAACTATGAGTATACGGCAGACTTCGCGGATCTCACCGGCGCTACCCCCTCGTTCCTGGACGGTAACTGGGCCGGCACGAAGAGCGGATATAACTACGTGCTCGGCGGCGACGCCAATAACTTTACGGCCAACGCAAACGCGGCCGTGTATGGCACGACGGGCGGCAAGGGCTTCTTCACGGACTCCAGCGGCGTGATTCGCTACGCCGACGGTGCCGACGCCGACGCCTCCAGCGAACCGATTGGTGAGTAATCCCTCCTGAATAACTGAAGTTGAGACGCGCCGGGCCCTCGGGCCCGGCGCCCTTTTTTTGTCTGCGCTTCTGCTCCCGCCTTCGAAATCCGGTACCGCCCTGTGCTACTGTTCCCGCGCTGTCAATGTCGTCGGGGACAACCGGAGTTTAAGCGCATGTTTAACTGTTTTCGTTCTTTGGCCGCGGGTTGGGCCCTCGTAGGCTTCTCTTTGGCGGGCGGGGTTTTACTACCCCAGGCTTCGGCCGTTGAACCCATGAAAGACACGCCCTTCGTCCAGGAATATCACGAAGCCTTCCCCATCGTCGCCGACGGACCCGAGAACGATGTGCGGGCCGTTGCCGTGAGCCCCGAAGGAACGGTCTTCGCCGCCACCCCCAAGGGGACCTATCGCCTGGATGGGCGGAACTGGGTGAAACAGGCGGGTGCCGCCGCGGGGGAAACCTTCGATCTGCTTACGGCCGACGGGGCCGTCTGGATTGCCGCCTGGGATGGCGTTTACCGCATTGCCGAGGGCAGCGCCACCAAAGTCGGCGATCTCAGCCACCCGATCAGCGTGATTTCAGATTCCCCTTCGGGCCTTACGGCCATGGGGCCGGACGGGGCCTGGACTTATGACGGCAGCGCTTGGACGCCCTTGAGCACCGACTGGTCGCTCAACCTGCGCGACCTGACCACCGCCCCCGATGGTTCCCTTTGGATCGCAACCTGGCTCGGCCTCTACCACAATGGACCGACGGGCGTACGACGCTATTTCGAGCCCTGGGAGATTACCTCCGGCGCGGTGAACGGTATCGCGTTTGCCCCCAACGGCCAGCTCTGGGTCGGGTGCTGGGGCGGCATCACGGTGCTGGAAAATGGCGCCTGCGTCCGCAAGATCACTACGGCGGATGGACTGCCCTGGTGGGACGTGCGCTCCATGGCCTTTGCGCCCGACGGCACCCTCTGGGCCGGGACGGCGGAGGGTGTGGCGCGCTACAGCGAGCGACCGGACTGGGTGGCGCAGAACAACGGCAGCCCCTGGTCCCTTCGCCACAGCAAGCGCTGGCTGCTGGACGACGAAGTGCGGGATATCGACTTTGACGCCGAAGGCACCGCCTGGATCGCCACGGCGAAGGGCGTCAGCGCAATCAAGCGGCGCATGATGACGCTGGCGGAGAAGGCCGACTACTATCAGGCGATTTTGGAAGAGCGTCACGTGCGCCCGCCGGGCTTTGTTGAAAAGTGCAAATTCAAACGGCCGAATGACCTGACGGAATGGGACGGTGTGGACGACGACAACGACGGCGAGTACACCTCCCTGTACACGACCATGGAATCGATTCGCTATGCCGTAACCGGCAGCGAGGAAGCCCGCGCCAATGCCACACGCGGGTTTGAGGCCCTTTCCTATCTGCATGAGGTGACGGGCGGGAAAGGCTTCTTCGCCCGCACGGTGGTGCCATCGACATGGACGGAAGTCCACGACAAGAATCAGGCGTTTACGCCGGAAGAAGTGGCGGCGCAACGCGTGCGCGATCCCCGCTGGCGCTATGTGGAGCGTCGCTGGAGGCCCTCCGCCGACGGCAAGTGGCTTTGGAAAGGGGATACCAGCTCGGACGAAGTGAACGGCCACTACATGGGCTTTTATTATTACCACAAACTGGTCGCGGATGACGCGCAGAAAGCGAAGGCGGCGAAGCGCATCACGACACTGACCGACTATATCATCGCGAATGACTACACGCTGGTGGACCCCGAAACGGGCGTTTACACCCGCTGGGGCATGTGGAACGAAGACCGGCTCCGGAACAACGATGACTGGTGGGTGGAAAGCTTCATCAACCGCTTTGAAGTGCTTGCGTATTTGCGCATCGCGTACTACATGTCGGGCGACAAGAAGTACCTCAATGAGCATGACCGCTTCATCAAGGAGCACGGGTACAAGGAATTCCTGCGCCGCCCGAAAGCCCACCGGATCTCGGAGCAGAGTCGGATCGATGACAGCATGATCTATGAACTGGGGCCGGTGCTTTATGAACTCGAAACCGACCCCGAGCTGAAGACGCTGTTGCTCGAAGGGCTCACGTGGGTTTACAGCACGGTGGCGGATGACCAGAGCCCCCTGTTCAATTTTTCCATGGCCCAGGTTGGCGGGGCCGACACGCGACTGGATGAGAGCGTCGCCTTTCTGCGCGATCAGCCGCTGGACCTGCGCCAGTGGATCGTGGACAACAGCGTGCGCGAGGATATCGACCTGGTGCGCAAACCCATGCAGGACAGCCTCCAGACCAGCCGTATGCTCCCGCCGAGCGAACGGGGCGTGATGCGCTGGGACAAGAATCCCTGGGAGTATATTTCCGGCGACTTCCCCCATGAAGAGGGTTTGATGGAGAGCAGCGGCGTGTTCTGGCTGCTTCCCTACTGGCTTGGCCGTTATGTGGGACATATCGAAGCCCCCTGATCCAGAGACGCCGTCCGATTTCGGCCCTCCGCGCGATTACCGCGGGGGGCCGCCTTCTTTCTGGAGGACAACGGACAGCATATCACGATTGCGCTATTGCCCCCTTTGGGCTATGCTATGAAGCGGCAGGGCGAGACTGGTGCAGTGCCTACCGCCCGTTGCAAATCCAATCGGGGAAGTTTCGATGTTCGCTTTTCGTCGCATTCGTTTGCCGTTGTTCTTGCTGGCCGCGCTGTCAATGACACCGGGCTCGGGCGTAGCCCAGCCCCTCCCTCCCGGCCTGCCAAAAATATCGGGCGAAATTCTCGCGCGACAGATGGAAAAGGAATTGGCACGCACGCTCTCCGGTCCGGCCCAGGCGAGGGCCTTGGAGTCGGTGGGGCCACCCGCCGTCGGCTTTGACGCGGAAGTGTGCGCGCTCTACGTGACGCGCCCCCTTTCAACCGTCGAAATCAATGACCTTGCGACCCGGGGTATCGATGTGCACGAGGTCTACGTTCCGCCGGTGCCCGGTCGCCACCCCCATGGCTTCTACCTCGCCACGGTAGCCTACGCCAGTCTGCAAGTGGTCGAGGCGGATTTGCGCATCGTACGCCTCGAAACAGCCGAACTTCGATCCGAACCGCTCAATGATGAGGCGGCGAACTTCACCGGTGTGGATGACGTGCATTCGGGCACAGGTGTCACCGCGCGCACCGGTGCGGGCGTCAAAATCGCCGTGGCCGACTCGGGCGTGGACCTCACCCATGGCGACATTCCCACGCCTGTGGAGGCCTTTGACCTGACCGATGGCGACGGCTTGGCCAACTGGGGCACAGATGTGTCGAATACCGTTTCCGACCACGGCACCCATGTGTCTGGATCCATCGTGGGCAGCGGCGCGCTGTCTGGGGGCAAATATGCGGGTTCGGCGCCCGGTGCGGACTTTTACTTTTACAAGATTGGCAACGATGTGAGCGCCGACGCCACGGAGGCGGATGAAATCGAGGCGCTGGATCGGGCACTCACCGTTGGTTGTGACATTTTTTCCATGAGCTACGGCGGCTTCGGTGTTTTCCAGGACGGCTCCGACGCCATGAGCCAGGCGATCGACGCGGCCACGGCGGCGGGCATGACCTGCTTCATTTCCGCAGGCAATTCCCAGGATGACAAAGACCACGATTCCGTTACGGTGCCGGCCTCGACCACCTCGGGCACCTTTTCCTTCACTATCAACAATACCGCGAGCGGCAGCGCCTATACCGCGCAGGAGCATATTCGCATTATCTGGATCGATGGTACTACGGGCGATGGAAACATGACCCTGAATTGCACCAATCTGGGCGGTGGCGAGTCACTGACCCAGGCCTTTAACGGCTTCAGCATTCGGGGCACGGAAGGCAAGCGCTTCGTGCTCGTGCCCAATGTGGCCGGGGGCACCTCCAAGACCTACACCTTCTCAGTCACGAACAGCGCGGCTTCCGGTGGCGACGTTACGGCGCACCTCTACCGTACGTCGGGCAAGGGCGCCTTTGATAGCCCGGATACCGCCTCCACCATCACGATTCCCGCGCTGGCCGACACCGCCATCGCGGTTGGTGCGTGGACCCAGCGCAAGAGCTGGACCAACTATCAGAATTCCGGGTTCCAATTCTCCAACCTGACGGTGAACACCCTGGCCCCCTTCAGCAGTCTTGGACCCCGAATTGACGGCGCCATGAAACCCGACATTGCTTCGCCGGGGGCAGCGATGATATCCGCACGCGACTCGGTTGCGGGACTTGCCGCGGTGGACTCGCTCATCGTGGACAACGACGGCCTGAACCTCAACGGCAGCGGCCCTGCGAATTACTACGTCAAGACAGGCACCAGCATGGCCTGCCCTTTCGCCGCAGGGGTCGGAGCGCTCATCCTGGAGGCGAATCCAACTTTCACGCCGGCCGATGTCAAGAATGCGTTGTTTGCTACCGCAGCCAACAGCGCCTCGCCGGACAATAATGCCGGCTACGGCCTTATCAACGCGCTGGCCGCCGTTCAGTCTGATACGGAGGCACCCGAGGTTACGGAAATTTCACGACTAACCCCCTCTTCGGAACTGACCAATGCCACGCAGGTGACCTTTACCGTGACGTTCAGTGAGGACGTGACGGGCGTGGCCACTGGGAACTTCTCCCTGAGCACGACCGAGGACCAGAGCGGCGCAACTATCGACAGTGTGTCGGGATCAGGCCAAAGCTGGAGCGTGGCGGTGAACACGGCGGCCGGCGCGGGCACGCTGGGACTGAACTTGAGTCAGAATCTCAGCAGTGTGGAAGACGGGAGCGGCAACACGCTGACTGCCGGGCGCACGGGGGACGAGAGTTATACGATTGATCGGGTGGCGCCGACCGTGCAGAGCATAAACCGAGCAAACTCGGCGGACGCCCTGTCCAATGACGAAGAGGTGGACTTTACCATCGCCCTGAGCGAGCCGGTCACGGGCGTGAGCAGCGCGAATTTCACGGTCTCCGGCACGGATGACCAGGCGTCCGCGACGATAGATCGTGTGACCGGATCCGACGACACGTGGACGGTCACGGTCACCACGGTATCCGGCACGGGTGACCTCTCCGTTGCACTCGACCAAAGCCTCTCGGATATTGCCGACGTCGCGGGGAATACCCTCTCCACGGGACGAAGCGGAGACGAATCGTACACGGTGGACCGTCAGGCCCCCGAGGTAATTTCGATCACTCGACTCACACCGGCCGAGGCGCTGACCAACGCGGAACAAGTCACGTTCGCCGTGGGCTTCAGCGAATCGGTGACCGGTCTGGATACGGATAATTTCACCCCGAATGGCGCGGAGGAACAGGTGGGCACCACCGTAACGGCCGTAGGCGGTTCCGGCGATAGCTGGACGGTGACAATGAGCACGAGCATCGGGGTGGGAACGATTCAGGTCAATCTTGACACCCATCTCACCGACGTTGTCGATGTGGCGGGCAACAGTCTGCCAAACGGTCGCGCGGGAGACGAGAGTTACAGTGTGGACCGGCTGGCTCCCCGCTGCTCGTCTCTGCGCCGCAAGACGCCCTCCGACGAATTGACGAATGCAACGCAGGTATTGTTTACCGCCGAATTCGATGAGGCCGTCAGTGGTGTTGCCACGGGCAATTTTTCCCTCACCGGCTCAGACGATCAGAGCGGTGCGACCATCGAATCCGTAACCGGAAGCGGCACTTCTTGGGACATAGCGGTGACAACAGTCGCGGGAAATGGAGCCCTGGGCTTGTCGCTCGACCAGAGCCTGGGCTCTATTTCGGACGCCGCCGGGAACACCATGAGCGCTACCCATGCCGGTGACGAAAGCTACACCATCGACCGGGAGAACCCCGGTCTCTCCTCGATCACACCGGAAGACGCTGGGCCGACGAACTCGGACGCCCTCAACCTCAATGTGATCTTTGCTGAGGCCGTGACGAACTTCGATACGACTGATTTGGAAATAACGACCACGGATACCGCCGCGGTCACACAGATCGACCTCTCAGGCGCCGGATCGGAATACACCATCACCCTCTCCGGCGTATCGGGTGACGGCACCGTCAACATTGAGGTGCTCACCACAACGGATCTCGCCGACCTCGTCGGCAATGACCTCGACACGGGAGTAAGCCCGGCTCAGATTGTGATTGACAATACATCCCCGGAGATTACGACCGGCACAAACATAACCAATAACCCGACCCCTGCACTGTCCGGCACGGTGGACGATCCGCAGGCATCGGTGGCGATTAACGTGTCGGGTCAGGGGCCGCTTACGGCTCTGAACCACGGGGATGGAAGCTGGAGCCTCGACGCCGGAGCGCTTGCCGCAATTCCCGAGGGTACACACGACATTGCCGCATCCGCCGAGGACCCGGCTGGCAACACGGGCGTGGACACCTCCACCGACGAATTGACCATCGATTTAACCGCGCCCGTCATTACGCTGAATGGTGCGGCGGAGTTAAGTCTGACAGTCGGGGTCGACTCGTACTCAGAAGAGGGAGCAACAGCTTCGGATAATCTGGACGCAAGCGTCCCCGTAACCACGGACAACGCATCGGTGAACACCGCCGTTGTGGGAGATTACGAAGTGACCTATGACGCGTCGGACGATGCGGGCAACCCGGCAGTCCGAGTTGTTCGCCTGGTTCATGTAAATGCTCCCGCCGAAGGTGAAGGTGAAGGCGAAGGCGAGGGCGAGGGCGAGGGTGAAGGCGAAGGCGAAGGCGAAGGCGAGGGTGAAGGTGAAGGTGAAGGTGAAGGCGAAGGCGAGGGCGAGGGCGAGGGCGAAGGTGAA